>NZ_KK211416.1:0-167869 GCF_000622245.1 Fusobacterium perfoetens ATCC 29250
AGTGGTGTAAGAAAAGTATATAAGAATGAAAAAATAGGACTTATAAACTTTGATACTCATTTAGATATAAGACCATATGATAATGGAGCAACATCAGGAACATCTTTTAAACAAATATTAGATAGTGATAAAAATGCTTTTTATAGTATAGTTGGATTTAAAAAACAAGGAAATACAAAAAGATTAATAGAAACAGCAGAGAAATATAATGTATTAATGTTAGATGAAGAATATGAAGAAAACTATATAATAGAAAAGTTAAAAGAATTTATAGAAAAAGTAGATAAAGTATATATAACTTTCTGTATGGATGTATTTGATGCAGCACAAGCACCAGGAGTTTCAGCTCCAACAATAATGGGATTATGTCCCAAAAAAGGAAAGAGAATATTAAGAGAAATAATGAAAACAGGAAAAGTGGTATGTATAGATTTTGCGGAAGTAAATCCAACTTATGATATAGATAGTAGAACTTCCAAATTAGCAGGGGCTTTAATATATGATGTAATGTTAAATTTAAAAAAATAAATAAAAGTTAGAGGGGGTAAAGTATGAATTTTGGTTTCAATGAACTAGGAGTTTTGTTTAACTTTGATATGATAGGAACTATTGCTATTGGATTAATTTCTTTAATTGTTGGTAAAAAGATGAAAGAAAAATTAACTTTTCTTGATAGATTTGGAATACCGGCAGCTGTATTAGGAGGAATTTTATTTGCAACTATTCACTTAATTATAAGAGTTATTGGTGTAGGAAGTATATCTTATGATACAACTTTCCAAACTCCTTTTATGGTTGTATTTTTTACAACAATAGGATTAGGTTCTTCAATAGAGGGATTAAAAAAAGGTGGAAAATTATTAATCATCTTCTGGCTTTTAAGTGGAGTTATGACATTTATGCAAACTGTAATAGGTGTAAGTCTTGCAAAAGTAACTGGAATTAATCCATTATTAGGAGTAATGGCTGGTTCAGTTTCAATGTCAGGAGGACATGGTTCAGCTGGAGCTTTTGGTCAAACAATAGAAGAATTAGGAGTAACTGGAGGATTAACAGTAGCTTTATCAGCAGCTACTTTCGGACTTATAGCTGGAGGACTTTTAGGTTCACCATTAGCTATTCATTTAATTAGAAAATTTAACTTAAAACCAAAAGATGTAGTAAATAAAGACCAAGTTGAGAAAAAATCATCTACAGAAAGAAGAGAAATTACTTTTAATTCAATGATGAGCCATGTAACAATGCTTTCAATTGTAATGACTCTAGGAATTGCTTTAAGTACTTTCTTAAAATCTCAATTAGGAATTGCTTTACCTTCATATGTAGGGGCTATGTTCTGTGCAATTATTTTTAACAATTTAAATATTAAATTCAAATGGCTTGATTTAGATAGAAATCTTTTAAATATCATTGGTGAAACTTCATTAAATATTTTCTTATCAATGGCTTTAATTTCTTTAAAATTATGGGAACTAGCTGCTTTAGCTGTACCTTTATTAATAATTTTAATGGCTCAAGTTTTATTTATGTGGGTTTATACAAGATTTATAGTATTTAAAGCTATGGGAGGAGATTATGATGCTGCTGTAATGATATCAGGAATGTGTGGTTCAGGTCTTGGAGCTACAACAAATGCTATGATAAATATGGAAGAGGTAAGTTCAAAATATGGTTATACAGTAAATCCATATTTAATAGTACCTTTAACAGGAGCATTTTTAATAGATATATTCCAAATGCCTGTAATTATAACAGCAATAAATATGTTTAAATAAAGAAAAGTCATAAATAATAAAAAACAAAAAATGGCCCATTATGGGCTGTTTTTTGTTTAAAAGAAAAATTATAATAAAATATTTCTTGACTTGTTAAAATAAATTTGATATGTTGATATTATCAAAGTAGGGATTAAAAAGGCTATGATTCTCCTTTTATATATTTAATGTGGTAACAAATAAGATAAAACCCATTAAGAAAAAATATTAAATATAAGAGGGCATATAAAAAATCTATGATATGTTAATGTAAGGAGGAGAAAATGAAAAAAATAATTTTTGTTTTAGGATTATTAGTTTCTATAGTATCATATTCAGAAGAAAAATCTGCTGTAACAGAAGTAGTATCTTCAGTGGTATCAGAAGCAGTATCTACAGGAAAGAATATTTTAAAAGGTGTAAAAGATGGTGTAGATATGGGAAGAAAAGATGGAGAAAGCTTAGATGAAGCTTTAATCATTTATGATAAAAAACTTTTTGAAGAAAATATAAAAGCTTCAGTTTTAACTGTAACAGAAGATGAATTAGGATATAAAGTGGTAGTTGGTTTAAAAAATGAGACAGATAAAATGATAAGATTAACAAATCTTCATGAGAAAAAATCTTTACAACTTTTAGATACTGATGGCTTTGCAGTTTTCTCTTTAGGACCATTTGATGATGTTAATATACCAAAAAAAGCTGCTGTAAAAAGTACTTTTGTATTTCCAGCTGATGGAAAACCAGAAATGATAAAAATTTATGAGAGCGAAATAAAAATTAAAGATGAAGTAATTAAAATAAAAAAATAAAAATTTTTAAATAATTTTTTATAAAAAAAGGACTTAATCAAATTTCTATAATAATCTATTATAAAAATTCTTTAGTCCTTTTTCTTTTTATCTAATCAACATTATTGATTAGATAGAATGGAAAATTTATATATTATTTTGTGTTATCCAAAAGTTTTTTAGTAAGAAGTCTATGTTCCCACATTTCATCTTCTGATTTATAACTTCTTTTTTCAAAAGTACTTTCTGTATAAGTATCACCAAATATTAAATCAAGAATATGTAAAGAATCTTTTCCAGCTGCTTCTAAAGTTCCTCTACAAGAACCACAATAACTTATTACAGAATCTTGAGTACAATCATTAGCTCTTCTAGTATAAATTTTTTCATAAAGAGCTGGATTAGAAGAACAAACCATTCCTCCTACTCCACAACATCTAGTGTTTTCTTTTATATTATTCATTTCTTCATATTTATATCCAAGTTCTTTTAATATCCATCTAATATTTTCATGGTGAGATGATACATCTCTAGTTACACAAGAATCATGGATATTAAATACAACATCACTGTTTATACCTTTATTTAAACTTTCTTTTGGTAAACCAATTTTTTCCCTCATTAAATCCCAATAAGAAATAACTTTTTTTCCACTTGTAGAAACAAAAGTTTTATAGCAAGATGGACAAATTGTTATAATTGTATCAGCACCAATTTTTTCAATCTCATCATTAGCCATTTTATTTCTAATTTTAAATTTATCTTCTTCTCCTATCATATTAGTAACTTTTCCACAACATCTCAACATAGCTGAAACATCATCACCTAAAGTTTCTTTTAAATGAGCATAAACTTTTTCTACTAATTCAGGTTTATATGCTGGAATTGTACATCCAGGTACAAAAACATATTTAGGAGATTTTTTCTCTTGGACAGATGTACAATAAGTAGGATTACATTCTAAAGCTTGTATTCTATCACTATCTACAAGATTTTCTATAACTTGTTTATTTCCATTGTCTCTGATATATTGTCTTTTTAGTTCTATAAAATTAGATTTTAAATCTAAATCTTTTGGACATTTAATAGTACATTGAGAACATTCATTACAAGAAAAAGCAATCATTTTTTCCATATGTTGATATCCTTTTTCTAAATAATCTCTAAATAACTCTTTTGGACAAGAAGTATAATCTTTTAACATCATACATTCTTTCATACAAAGTCTACATTCACATTGACGACATCTATCAGCTTCAAATTGAGCTTGTTCTTGAGTATATCCAAGTGAAACCTCTTCAAAAGATTTTATTCTTTCTTTAGGGTCTAAGTGAGGCATAGATACTCTTCTTTCTAAAACATCTATCCAGTCAACATCTCTTCTTAATTTTGTATCATAACTAGATGTATCTGAAATCTCTCTTCCCTCTTTTAAATCTTTTTCACTAAGGAATCTATCTACTGATTCAGCAGCACGACGACCAGTTGCCATAGCTTGTATTACAATTACAGATTCTCCACTAGCATCTCCAGTAATAAATACTTTTTCAATATCTTTACTTTGAAGAGTTTCTTTATCACATTCAAAAGTAGAATTTCTTTTTTGTGAAAGTAAATTAATTGCAAAACTATTATCAACTTCTTGACCTATAGCAAAAATAATAGTATCACAAGAAATATCTTTAAGTTGATTTTCATCAAATTTTGGAGAAAATACATGATTCTCATCAAATAGAGATAAACATTTTTTCAAAATTATTTTATCAATAGAAGAATCATCTTTTAAACTTATGTTTTTAACTCCATAACCATGTAAAAATTCTATTTCTTCTTCAAAAGCTCCCTTAACTTCTTCTTTTGATGCTGCCATTTCATCAAATGAACCCTCTAAACATACAGAATAAACTTTTTCAACTCCAGAAATTCTTCTTGAAGTTCTAGCACAGTCCATGGCCACATCTCCACCACCAACTACAAGAACAGTTTTTCCTAAATCTAATTTTTTATCTTTTGATAGAGCAGCTTCTTTTAAGAAAGAACTAGCACTTAAAATATTTTTAGAAGAAAGATTTGTTCCAACTCTACCTTTATGTTTTCCAACAGCTACAATTACAGAATCAAATTCTTTTAAAAGAGTTTCAAATTCTATATCTTTTCCAATTTCACAATTCATTTGGAATTTTACGCCTAATTTTTCTAAATAACTAATCTCTCTATTAAGAATATTTCTAGGTAATCTATATTCAGGAATACCTACAGCCATCATTCCACCTTTAACAGGTAATTTTTCAAAAACAGTTACTCCATATCCTTTTCTAATAAGGTCTAAAGCAGATTGTAATCCAGAAGGACCAGCTCCAATAACAGCTACATTTTTATTTTTATAGTCTTCTTTTTCTAAACTCCATAATTTTTCATCATCATAATTATCAGCTATATATCTTTTTAAACCAGCAATACTCATAGGAGAGTTTATCTCATTAATTTTACATTTTCCTTCACAAGGGTGAGCACAAATTCTTCCTAAAGTTCCAGGTAAAAATAATTTTTCTCTGATTGTAAGTAGAGCTTCTTCTCCTTTCCCTTCTCTAAGAAGTCTAATATATTCTTTCACATTTGTATGCATAGGACAAGTAGTGACACAAGCTGGATTTTCTTCTCCCATACATTCAGAAACTATTTTTTGCATATTTTCAATGATTTCTTCTTTTAACATGATTTTCTCCTTTATCTTTTTTTAGGTTCAATAGCAAAAATAAACACTCCAGTTACAATAACTAATCCCCAAATTATAAGATGTAAATTTATAGGAGCTCCAAAAAGAACAATACTAAATATAATTGTCCATAAGGCAGCAGTTGAATTAAGGGCTGTTCCCATAGCTGCCCCAATTAAATCAACAGCTTTGTACCAACAAAGATATGTTATAGCTCCAAGAATAGCTATTCCACCGAATTTGAAAACAGTTCCATTAATTATAACTTCAAAAGCTATACTACAACCACCAGAAAGAGGAACAACTATAAATCCATAAATTATCATAGAGATAAAGTATCTTAAACATAAAAATTGTTGTGGAATTGCTTTTATATGGTCTTCATCTTTTATATGTTTCATAGCAAAACCAATAATAACTCCTTCAGAGGCCCAACCTAAAACAGCTAGTAGAGCAAATAAAATTCCTGTTCCAAAAGTTTCAGGAATATCTCCAGTAGGTTTAAACCCTAACATAAAAGAACCTAAAAGACTAATGAAAATTCCAAGAACAGCTCTTTTAGTAAGTTTTTCTTTTAATAAGAAATATGAAAGAAGAGCACCAATTCCTGGATAAATAACTGATATACTAGAAGCGTATGGAGCTGTAGCATATTTTATGGCTAGTAAATAGGCACTCATTCCTACAGGGGCCCCTACTAAAGCAGCCACAGCTGTGGCTTTTCCTTTTTTAGTCTTTAAAAGTTCAAAAACTCCTTTTAATTGACTAGAAAAAAGTAAAGTTAAAGCAATCCATAAGAAAGCAAAACTATCATGAAAAAAAGCTGCCACAAGAGGAGGAACATTAATTTTTCCCATTAAAGTAGAATCAAGTCCCCAAGCTAAACCAACGATAACACCTAATAAAATTCCTTTTGTTCTATTGTTCATAAAATACTCCTTAAAATTTTTTAAACTTATATAAAATTAGCAAATAATATGCCAAAAATTTTAAATCTTATTTTTTCAATAAAAAAAATTTTAGAAAAATAAAAAACTAGAAAAGTGTCATCTTTTATAGTATAATTTATGTAATTATTAGTGACACTGTAATTTAAAATTACAATGGAGGAATTATGAAATTTGATTATAAAATATTAGAAGAAATAGAAATTGGTGTTATTTTATGTAATATTTTAGGAGAAATTCAATATTCAAATAAATATGCTAATGGATATCTTGAAAGAGAAAAAATAAATGTTAATGAGATTATAGAAGAATTAAAAGAAAAAGAAGATTTAAAAATGGGATTTAAGTTATTAACAAAAACTTATAAAAATATATTTTTTATGATTTTTTCTCAAAAAGAAGAGGGAAAATATTTAATTTTATTAAAACAAAAAGATTTTTTTAAAACTATTTTAAATGAAAATGATTCTTATACAAATGAAAAAAAATATACCTTTGAAAATGTTATAGGTAAAAGCCCACAAATTTTAAAAGTTATTGATGAATGTAAAAAGATAGCTGATGAAAATAGTAACATTCTTATAACAGGAGAGAGTGGAACAGGAAAAGAATTTTTTGCTAGAGCTATTCACAATAATAGTTCAAGAAGAAATTTTCCATTTATTCCTGTAAACTGTGGTTCAATACCTAGAGAACTTATAGAAAGTGAATTATTTGGTTATGAAAGTGGAGCTTTTACAGGAGCTAATAAACAAGGATATATAGGAAAATTTCAATTAGCTAATGGAGGGACAATATTTTTAGATGAAATAGGAGAAATGCCACTTAATATGCAAGTTTCTCTTCTAAGAGTTTTACAAGATAAATGTGTAACAAAAATAGGTTCAAAAAAATGTACCAAAGTAGATGTAAGAGTAATAGCAGCTACTAATAAATGTTTAAAAGATGAGATAAAAAAAGAAAGATTTAGAAAAGATTTGTATTATAGATTGAATGCTTTTAATATAAATATTCCACCACTAAAAGAGAGAATAGGTGATATTCCAATATTTTTAGAACATTTATTAAAAGAAAAAAGTATTGAATTAAATAAACCTATTCCAAAAGTTCCTAAATCTCTTTTCCAAAAAATTATATCTTATTGTTGGCCTGGAAATATAAGAGAGTTACAAAATTTTGTAGAAAACTTTGTTGTATTAGATGGAATAAGTACTTATGATATAAATTTTGATGAATGCCATTGTATGACACACGATAATTTAGGAAATAGAATTGAAATAAATCAATGTGGGGTAATAGAAAAAGTAGAGGAAAAAGTTTTACCTTTAGTAGAATTAGAAAAAAGAGAGATAGAAAAAGCTATAAAAATTTATGACGGAAATATGACTCAGATTGCTTCTGCTTTAGGAATAAGTAGAAATGCTCTATATAATAAGATGAAAAGATATGGAATAGAAAAATAAAAAAGAAAAAAGGTTGTTACTATTAAAAATTAAAATGTAACAACCTTTTATTTTTATCTTTTAAATTTATATCCAATTCCCCAAATAGTTATAATATATTCTGGAGAATCAGGATTCTTTTCAATTTTTTTTCTAATTTTTCTTATAAAAGCCATAATATTACTGTCATCTAAATAATATTCTTCATCCCAGACAGCTTGATAAATTTGTTCTTTAGTGAAAATTTCTCCTCTATTTTTAGCTAGAAAATAGAGAATATCAAATTCTTTTGGAGTTAATTGAACTTCTATATTATTTTGAGTAACTATTCTTTGTTTGTAGTTAATAACTAAAGAATCACAGACAATTTCCTCTATCTCTTTTTTATTTGTATTTCCATCTTCTAATTCTAACATTAAAGACCTAGTTTTTGATGTTAAAAGTTCATCAATACCTTCTAAAAATTCAGAAGTATCTTCCTCAATGTTACTATATTTTATTTTGTCATATAACCACTTTAAAAAAGAGGAATTTAAAGATATAAAATTTATTTTTTTCATAAAAAATCCTCCTAATTATAAAGTCCATTATATTTTTTTATATAAAATATTTTAAATTTATTTACAACAAAAATATAACTTATAATAATAAATGATAGAAATATAAAATACCAAATTGGTAGAGATGTAAAACCAATATATTCTACTATAGGACTATATACAAAACAACTAAATATTATCAATCCAATAATATTTAGAATTAAAATTCCAAATGAAAATTTACTATTTTTTGATATATCTTTTGATTTTAAAAGTTGTATTATCAAGGTCTGTGTCCAAAGAGAAACTAAAAACCAACCTGTATGAAATAATCCAATGAATTTATCTTGTAAATCATTGGATAAATTTATAAATAAATCTCCACAAATTTTAGGACACAAGAAATAATATAAAAATAGAAAAGTTACAATATCAAAGACAGAACTTATAATACCAAAGTATATCATAAAACTTTCTAAATTTTTAGAGGATATTTTTTGTGGAAAAAAAGATACATCTTCATCAATATTATCCCACGGCAAAGTAAAACAAAGTAAATCATAAATTAAATTTAATAATAAAAACTGAACTGCTGTCAATGGTTGAAATGGTAAAAATATACTTGCTATAACCATTGAAAATATATTTCCAAAATTTGAAGAGAAAGTTATTTTAATATATTTATTGATATTTATAAAAGCCTTTCTTCCCTCTAATATTCCTTGCTCTAAAATATTTAAGTCATTTTTTAATAAAATTACATCAGAGATATTTTTAACCTCTTCAACTGCAGAATCAACAGAAATTCCAACACTAGAATTTTTTAAAGCACCTAAATCATTTAATCCATCTCCTAAAAATCCTACAGTATGTTTTTGTGAATGTAAAATGTCAATAATTTCTGTTTTTTGGTTAGGAGTTAAATCAGTAAAAATATTATATTTTTCAATAACATTTTTTAAAGATTCTTTATTAAGTTTACTTAATTCCAGTCCACTTATTAGGTTTAAAGGCTTAATATTTAATCTTTTACAAATTGAATAAGTAGTTTTTTCTTGGTCACCAGTTAAAACTTTTATATTAATATTTAATTTTTTTAGATTTTCAATAGAAAGAGAAGCACTTTCTTTTGGAGGATTGAAAAATACTAAATAACCAACTAATATTAAATCCTTTTCATCTTCAATAGAAAAATTTTCATCAATTTTTTTATATGCAACTGCTAAAACTTTCATTCCATCTTCTAAAACTTCATCTATTACAGAATAAATATTTTCTTCATCTTTTTCATTATCAATTTTTTTAATAGTATTTTTGTATTTAATATAACCACATTTTTTAAATATATTTTTGACATTTCCTTTTACTAAAATATATTTTTCATTATTATTTTTTACAATAACAGTTGTAAATTTTCTTGTGTAATCAAAAGAAATTTCATCAATTTTTTTATTAGAATCTATTAAAGTTTTAAAATATTTTTTTTGACTAGGAATCTCCAAAAGTTTTAAAATAGATTTATCTAAATAATTTTTATTTTCACTATAATAACTATTTAAAAAAGCAAAATCTAAAACTTCTTTACTTTCATTCCCTAAAATATCCATATAATATTCTAAAGAAATTTCATCTTTTGTTAAAGTTCCCGTTTTATCAACACATAAAATATCCATACTTCCAAATTTTTCTAAAGCATTTATATTTTTTATAATAGTTGCTTTTTTTTCCATTTGAATACTTCCTTTTGTAAGACAAGCATTGATAACAATAGGAAAAAATTCAGGAGTAAGACCAATAGCTATGGATATTCCAAGAATAAAAGAATTCAACCACTCTTTTTTTAATAAACCATTTATTAAAAAGGATATTAGAATAAAAATTATTATAAATTTAATAAGAGTAAAAATAAAAGAATCAAAAGTTTTATTATAATCTTTTTTAGGAAGTTGTAAAATTTTTAATAACTTCCCATAAAGAGTATTTTCTCCTACTGATAAAATAATTCCCTCTCCATTTCCACTTAAAATATTACTTCCAGCATAAATTATATTATCTAAATTACTATAAGTAGAATTTTTAGAAAATAATTTATCAGAAGTTTTATTTATAATCTTACTTTCTCCTGTGATGGCTGATTGAGAAACTAAAACTTTATTTTTAATAAGTCTTATATCTCCACAAACCTTATCTCCAACAGAAAGAATTACAATATCACCTACTAATAAATCTTTACTTTGAATTTTTAAAATTTTTCCTTCCCTTCTTACAAAAATTTCACTTTCTATTTTAGAAAAAAGATTTTTGGCTCTAAGATTAGATTTTAATTCTTGAAAAAATCTTATTCCACCACCTAATAATAAAAATATAATCATAAAAAAAGACATCATTTTATTTTCAGTAAAATTTTTACCATCTATGAAATATGAAATTATAGCAATAAAAAATAAAAGTAAATTAAAAAAATTAAAAAAGGATTTTTTCAAACAATCTAAAATTAAAAGTTTTTTAGAAAAATTTATTATATTTTTTCCATATTTTTTATTATTAATATTTATTTGAGAATTTTTAAGTCCATTTTCAGAGGAATTAAAAATTTTATAAATCTCATTTATATCTTTAGAACTTATAGACCTTAAAAAATCTAAATATATATCTTTTTCCATACAACCTCCTTATATATTTATATTATACCATAGAAAAAAATTAGTAAGATAAAAAGCAAGAAAATCGCAAGAATTTAACCATATTATTTATTTTGACTTTTTTATATCATATCTATGTAACAAAAATACTTAATCAAAGGAGGGTGAAAATGAGAATTAATAAAAATTTTCGTAACACTATTGAAACACAAAATAAAATTTTAAAAAAGGAGAAAATGAAAGAAAAGATTTTTTATTCTTCATCTAATGCCTGTGAAGAATTATTAAAAAAGTTTAATAGTTCTATCAAGGGATTAGATGAAAAAAAGGTTGTAGAACACAGAAATTTGTATGGAAAAAATATAGTTACTCATGAAAAAAAGAAAACTCTTTTAAAAAAAGTCGTAGAATCTTTTGTAAATCCATTTACAGCTATATTATTTTTCTTAGCAATAGTTTCAATATTTACAGATATTATTGTACCAATATATCAAAATAATCCTGAAGAAATTTCTATTCTAACAGTAAGTATAATTTTAATTATGGTCTTTATGTCAGGAGCTTTAAGATTTATTCAAGAATCTCGTTCAGGAAATGCTGCTGAAAAATTATTAGCTATGATTACAACTACTTGTACAGTTATAAGAAAGGAAGAGGGAGAAAAAGAGATTCCTTTAGATGAATTAGTTGTAGGAGATGTAATTCATCTTTCAGCTGGTGATATGTTACCAGCTGATGTAAGAATTTTAGAAGCAAAAGATTTATTTGTAAGTCAGTCAGCTATTACAGGAGAAAGTGACCCTATAGAAAAAATTTCTAAAATAAATGAAGAAGAAAATATTTCTATTACTGATTTACAAAATATTGCTTTTATGGGAAGTAGTGTTATAAGTGGAACTGCTTTGGCTTTAGTAATTTCAGTAGGAGATGATACTTTATTTGGAAATATTGCTTCATCTGTATCAGAAGAATCTATTGAAACAAGTTTTTCTAAAGGGGTAAACTCTGTGTCTTGGGTTTTAATTCGTTTTATGTTGGTAATGGTTCCAGTTGTATTTTTTATAAATGGAATGACAAAAGGAAATTGGCTTGAGGCTTTTTTATTTGCTATCTCTATAGCTGTTGGTTTAACTCCAGAAATGTTACCTATGATAGTAACTACTTGTCTAGCTAAAGGAGCTGTTTCAATGTCGAAGAAAAAAACTATAGTAAAAAATTTAAATTCAATTCAAAATTTTGGAGCTATAGATATTTTATGTACAGATAAAACAGGAACTCTTACTCAAGATAAAGTTGTATTAGAATATCATATGGATGTAGAAGGAAAAGAAGATACAAGAATTTTAAGACATGCTTATTTAAATAGTTATTTTCAGACAGGATATAAAAATCTTATGGATTTAGCAATAATTGAAAAAACTGAAGAGGAAGAAAATGAAAATCCACAATTAGTGGATTTATCAAAAGAATATCATAAAATTGATGAAATTCCTTTTGATTTTACAAGAAGAAGATTATCTACAATAGTTGAAGATAGAAAAGGAAAACGTCAAATGATTACAAAGGGAGCAGTTGAAGAGATGCTTTCTGTTTGTAAATATGTAGAACTTGAAAATGAAGTAAAAGAATTAGATGAAAAAATTATAAAAAATATTTTAAAAACAGTAAACAGATTTAATGAAGATGGCTTTAGAGTTATAGCTATAGCACAAAAAACAAATATTCCAATAGTTGAAACTTACTCAATAGATGAAGAAAATGAAATGGTATTAATTGGATATTTAGCTTTTTTAGACCCACCAAAAGAATCTACAACTGAAGCTATAAAAACTTTAAAAGAATATGGAGTAAAAACAAAAATTCTTACAGGAGATAATGAGAAAGTTACAAGATGTATTTGTAAACAAGTTGGATTAGAAATAAATAATTTACTTTTAGGTTCTGATATAGAAAAAATGAGTGAGATAGAACTTATGAAAGCTGTTGAAGAAACAAATGTATTTGCTAAATTATCTCCTGAACAAAAAACAAAAATTGTTACTTCACTTCGTAATAATGGACATATAGTTGGATTTATGGGAGATGGAATCAATGATGCCTCAGCTATGAAGGCAGCTGATATAGGAATTTCTGTTGATACAGCAGTAGATATAGCTAAAGAATCAGCTGATATAATTCTTTTAGAAAAAGATTTAATGGTTTTAGAAGAGGGAATAATAGAAGGACGTAAAACTTATGCTAATATGATTAAATATATAAAAATGACAGCTTCTTCAAATTTTGGAAATATGTTTTCAGTATTGGCTGCTTCAGCTTTATTACCATTTTTGCCAATGGAAAGTATCCATCTAATACTTTTAAATTTAATTTATGATTTATCTTGTGGAGCTATTCCTTGGGATAATGTTGATGAAGATTTTATAAAACTTCCTAAAAAATGGGATGCTTCAAGTATAGGAAACTTTATGATATGGTTAGGTCCTACAAGTTCTATATTTGATTGGACAACTTATGCTTTTATGTATTTTATTTTCTGTCCTTTCTTTGTATCTCATGGAGTACTTTTTAATGATTTAGTAAATCATTATAGTGGAGCTGAACTTCTTCAAATGAAACAAAATTATATAGCTATGTTTCAAGCTGGTTGGTTTGTAGAGTCTATGTGGAGTCAAACTTTAGTAATTCATATGATTCGTACAAAAAAAATTCCATTTATTCAAAGCCATGCTTCTGGTTCTTTAACTTTCCTAACTTTTACAGGAATAATAATTCTTACAATAATTCCTTTCACAAGTTTTGGAAAAGCTATAGGATTTATACCTTTACCATCTTCATATTTTGGATATTTAATTCCTTGTATCTTATTATATATGGGACTTGCTACAAGTTTAAAGAAAGCCTATGTAAAACATTTTGGAGAATTATTATAAAAGGAGGTAATAATTATGAACTGGACAAATATTTGGTTAAAGTTATTTAATACAACAAATTTATTAGGAATTGATATGGGATTTTGGGTATCAATAGGAATAACTTTGATAATAGTTGCTGTTATGAATATTATTTTTTGGTCTCAAAAAACTTATAAAAAATAGATAGATTACATTGTGGGAGAGTTAAAAAGATAGACTCTCCCTTTTTATAAGAAAATTTAAAATATTTATTTTCAATATCTTTTTTTATTATAAGTGAATTAATATTTTCTTTTGTTATTTCCTCTAAAAAATTTTCAAAAATTAAAGAATAATTAATTTTTTTATTAGTAGAAAAATTTATATTATTAATACTTTCTTTTTTTATTTTAAAATCTTTACTTTCAATTTTTTCAAAACCTAAAATTTCAAGTTTAAATATAATATATTTTAGCCAAAAAATAATATTTTCTTTTTCTAGAATAGAAAAATTTTTTTCCTCTTTAGCTAAAATATCTCTTATATATTGTTCAACTTTGCTTAAAATAATAGAATTACATTTTTGACAACAAGGAAGATAAGCATTATGAAAAGAAAAAAGACAACTGTTTTCATTATAAAAACCAAGTTTTATATTTTTTTCAAAAGTCCATTGTGGGATTATATGCTCTTTTGTAATTCTTTTATCATTCCCACATAAAATACAAAAATTTATCTCTTTATTTTTAGTAAATAAGTTTAATGTTTTATTCAAGTTTATTTTTATTATATTTTTAATTTCGTTTATAGATTTATTCATAAAATTCTCCTTAATAAATATTTCTAATTTTACTTTAAATTTATATGAAAATCAATAAAAAAATATTGAAATACAAAGATTTTTTAGATTTGTAAAAAAAATAGTTGTATAAAAATTTTATTTATGATATACTGTCTTCTATATAAAAACAGATGTGTTTAAAATAAAAAAAGGAGATTTTGAAATGAGAGAGTTACTAAAAAAATGGACAAGTATTAGTTTAATAAAAAGAATAATAGTAGGTTTAATAATAGGAGGAACTTTAGCTTATATAGCTCCAGAGAAATTAAGTGGAATTGTTTTATTAGGAGATTTATTTGTAGGAGCTTTAAAATCAATAGCACCTGTTTTAGTTTTTGTACTTGTTATGGCAGCTATATTACAACATCAAAAAGGACAAAAAACAAATATGAAATCAATTATAAGTTTATATCTTTTTGGAACTTTTATAGCTTCTGTAGTTGCTGTAGTAGGAAGTTTTGTATATCCAGTTGAATTAGTATTAAAGGCTGGAGAAAATTCTATAGTACCACCTGAAAATATTTATGGAGTTTTAAAAGGACTTTTGATGAATTTAGTTGATAACCCTGTTAATGCTCTATTAAGAGGAAATTATATAGGTATTTTATTTTGGAGTATAACTTTTGGATTCTTTTTAAGAGAAGCTACAGAAAATACTAAAAAAGTTATAATAGAAATATCAGAAGTAGTTTTAAATACAGTAAAATTTGTTATAGAATTTGCTCCATTTGGTATTATGGGGCTTATATTTAATTCAATGCGTACAAGTGGAATAGCAAGTTTACTAGTTTATGGAAAACTAATTGTATTATTATTAGCTTGTATGTTCTTTACAGCTTTTGTAGTAAATCCTATAATAACTTATATAATGATAAGACAAAATCCATACCCATTAGTATTAAAATGTACAAGAGAGAGTGGGATTACAGCTTTCTTTACAAGAAGTTCAGCAGCGAATATTCCTGTAAATATGGATTTATGTGATAGACTTGGATTAGATAAAGAAGTTTATTCAGTTTCAATTCCTTTAGGAGCTACAATAAATATGGGAGGAGCAGCTATCACAATATCTGTTTTTGCTTTAAGTGCTGCTCACACTTTAGGAATACAAGTGGATTTTTTCTCAGCAATACTTTTAAGTGTTCTATCAGCTATTAGTGCTTGTGGAGCTTCTGGAGTGGCTGGAGGTTCTCTACTTTTAATTCCACTTGCTTGTAGTTTATTTGGAATTCCAAATGATATAGCAATGCAAGTTGTTGGAGTTGGGTTTATAATTGGAGTAATTCAGGATTCATGTGAAACAGCTTTAAACTCTTCTACAGATGTATTATTTACAAGTATAGCTGAATTTTCAAACTGGAGAAAAGAAGGAAAAGAAATAGCTATAAAATAAATCAATCCTAAGAAATATAAAGATACACTTCTAAATTATTTTTAGAAGTGTATTTTTTTATTTTAACTTTCTTAAGATTGTAATTGTCATTACAGAAAAACAAAATAATCCACCTAAAAAGTTTGAAACAGGTTCAGCCATAAATACACCTTGTACACCAAGATTATTAATTCTTGGTAACAAATAAGTTAAAGGAACAACAATTATAACTTTTCTAAATAATGAAAAGAAAATAGCATATTTCTTTTTATTTAATGATTTAAAAACGGTTTGTCCACTATACATCAAAGCTTGAAAGATAAAAGCAAAGAAATAGGTATGTAAAGATGATATAGATTTTTCTATAAGAATCTTATCATCATTAAATATTTTTATAAAAAATTCTGGAAATAATAATATAGCTCCCCAAATTATACAAGTATAAACTACTCCTAAAAAAGTAGTTATAAATATAGCCTTTTTTAAATCTTGATATTTTTTAGCCCCATAATTAAAACTTAATATAGGTGAAACTCCATCAGTTAGAGCTGAAAGAGGAGCATCTAAAATTTGGCGAATAGAATTTATAATTGTCATAATAGAAATATATAAATCACCACCAAATAATCCTAGCATATTATTACTAAAAATTTGTACTAAGCTATTAGTTCCTTGCATAATAAAGCTTACAGTACCAAGACTTATAATATCAATTATTCTTTTTTTCTCTAATTTTATAGGTTTTTTTATTTTTAATTCAGATTTATTACCCGTTAAAAATTTCAATACAAATATAGCTGATATAATTTGAGAAATAACTGTTGCTATAGCAGCTCCTTTTACTCCAAGATTAAATTTAAAAATAAAAATAGGGTCTAAAATAATATTTGAAATAGCCCCTAAAAATATCGTTAACATTCCAATATTTGCAAATCCTTGAGAATTTATATAAGGATTCATTCCAAGGGCTATCATAGTAAAAATTGTACCTAAAAGATAAATTTTTATATAAGGTAAAGCGTAATTTATGAGAGTATCAGAAGCTCCAAATAAATATAAAAGAGGTTTAGAAAGAAATAATCCTAAAAAAGTTAAAACCAAACTAGCTATTATTAACATATAAAAAGAAGTGTTCATAATTTTTTCAGCTTCAATTAAATTCTTTTTTCCTCTTTCGATAGAACAAAGAGGAGCTCCACCACTTCCAAATAAATTTGTAAAAGCATTAATAAGAGAAATAATAGGAAAACAAAGTCCTACTCCAGCAAGAGCTAATGTCCCTTCATTAGGAATTCTTCCTAAATATATTCTATCTACAATATTGTACATAAGACTTAATATTTGAGCTACCATCATAGGGAAAGCTGCTAAAAATATATTTTCAATGACTTTTCCATTAGAAAAATCAATTTGCTTTGTATTCATAAAAACTCACCTTAAAAATTTATTTATTAAAATAAATTATATCATAAATTAAATAAAAAGATTAAAAATTATCTTTAGAAGTTAAAATACCAGAGCTGATAATTAGTCCTAATATTACATTTGTTAAAATGATTCCAGTTAGAATTTCAAGGACAACTAAAAATTCACCAATGGTTGTCAAAGGATAGATATCTCCATATCCAACAGTTGTAATAGTAATAAAACTAAAGTAAATATGTTTAAAATAAAATTCAAATCCAGATAAATTAGAACTAATATTGTTAAAAGCTGGATTAATACTATAAAGACTTATAAGTGTATATATAAGTCCAAAACTTATAGCAAAAGTTATATAAGTTGTAATAACAATACCAATATCTTCTATTTTAATTTTTCTTCTTTTTTTGAAAAAGTCAGTTACTACATATTTTAATAAAATAATATGAGAAATTATTAGTACTATTATATTTATAAAAGATAAAAAATAGAAAAAATATTTTAATTCATTTATTGGAGTCATAAAGTGAGTAGAAATATTAAAACCTAATGAAAAATTTATAACAGGTACTAAAATAAGATAATATAAAATTAATGCAGTAGCTTTTAAAGGACCATCTTTAAAGAGAAAGTTTTTTTGTCTGAAAAAAGCTAAAGGAAAAATACCTAAAAATATTCTATAAGTATTAATAAGGACTTTGAAAACATCTAATTCATTAGTTATAAAGATATGTGAAATGCTAGAAATAAAAAAAGATAATATGAAAACAACTAAAGAATTTTTTAAAAAATTTATAATTTGATTTTTTTTATATAGTTGCATATAAACTCCTTAAGTGAAAATATAATAAAAAGGTTGTAGACAAAATGCCCACAACCTAAATAATAAATTATTAATCTTCTTGTTCTATCTTCATTTGGATATAGTCATCATAAGACATTAACTTATCAACTATAGTTCCATCTGGTAATATTTCTATAATTCTGTTTGCAACTGTTTGTATAAACTCATGGTCATGTCCAGCAAATACAATTGTTCCAGGGAATTTTATAAGAGCTTTGTTTAAAGATGTAATTGATTCAAGGTCTAAGTGGTCAGTAGGGTTATCAAATAATAATGCATTAGCTCCTGACATCATCATTCTTGATAACATACATCTAACTTTTTCTCCTCCTGATAAAACTTTAGCTTTTTTAAGAGATTCTTCACCAGTGAATAACATTCTTCCTAAGAATCCTCTAACAAAAGCATCATGTTGGTCTGGAGAATAAGGTCTTAACCATTCAACAAGGTCTAAATCAATGCCATCAAAGAATTTAGAGTTGTCTTTAGGCATATAAGCGTGAGTTACTGTAACTCCCCAAGTAACACTTCCTGTATCTGGTTCTAAATCTCTAGCTAAAACAGAAAGTAAAGTTGTTTTTAAAATATCATTATCAGATATGATAACTACTTTATCCCCTGTATTGATAGTGAAAGATAAATTTTTGAAAATTTCAACACCATTTATAGATTTAGAAATATTTTCAACTTTTAACATATTGTTTCCAGCTTCTCTATCAGGTTTAAATTCAATAAATGGATATTTTCTATTTGAAACTTGCATATCTTCAAGTTGTAATTTTTCTAATTGTTTCTTTCTAGATGTAGCTTGTTTAGATTTAGCAGCATTAGCTGAGAATCTAGCTATAAATTCTTGTAATTCTTGTCTTTTTTGTTCAAGTTTTTTATTTTTATTTGCTATTAAGCTTAACATAAGTTGGCTTGACTCATACCAGAAATCATAGTTTCCAACAAACATTTTAATTTTTCCATAATCTATGTCAGCTATATGTGTACAAACTTTGTTTAAGAAATGTCTGTCATGAGAAACAACAATAACAGTAGTATCATCTAAGTCCATTAAGAAGTTTTCTAACCAAGCAACAGCTTTTATATCAAGTCCGTTTGTAGGCTCGTCTAAAAGTAAAACATCTGGATGACCAAATAATGCTTGTGCAAGTAAAACTTTAACTTTTAAAGGTTCTTCTAAATCTCTCATATAAGCTTCATGAAGATTAGCTTTTATTCCAAGTCCAGTAAGTAAAGTAGCAGCTTCAGATTCAGCATCCCAACCATTAAGCTCAGCAAATTCTCCCTCTAAATCAGCAGCTCTCATTCCATCTTCTTCTGTAAAATCTTCTTTAGCATAGATTTCATTTTTCTCAACTATAATATCCCAAAGTCTTTTGTGTCCCATAAGAACAACATCTAAAACTTTTGAATCTTCAAAAGCAAAGTGGTTTTGTGATAAAACAGCCATTCTTTTGTTTTTATCTAATATAACTTCCCCTTCAGTTGGAGTGATAACTCCAGAAAGTATTTTAACAAAAGTAGATTTTCCAGCTCCATTAGCTCCAATTAATCCGTAACAGTTTCCTGGTGTAAATTTAATGTTTACATCTTCAAAAAGTTTTTTATCAGGAAACCTCATTGATAGATTACTTGTAGAAATCATTTATAGTATTCCTCCTAAATATTTAAAATTTAACATTCGCTCTATTATAACATAAAGTATAAAAAATTAAAATATATTTTTATCAAAAATAAAAAAACACTTGCTCATAATGAAATTTAATGATATTATATACTCTGTGAATTTTTTTATTAAGTGTAGTGAGAGTATGAATAATATATTAACCCCATTAAAAATAAAAAATATAGAGATAAAAAATCGTGTAGTTTTACCACCTCTTGTTAGATTTTCTATGATAGGGGAAGATGGTTATGTAACAGATAAACTTCTAAAATGGTATGAAGGAATTGCAAAAGATGGTGTTGGAATGATAATAGTAGAAGCTACATGTGTAAGTTCTGACGGAAAACTTCGTGAAAATCAATTAGGAATTTGGAATGATAGTTTTATAGAGGGACTTAGTAAAATAGCTTTAATTGGTAAGAAATACCAAATTCCTATGCTTATTCAAATTCATCATGCAGGGTTTGGAAAGAATATAAAAGATATTGAAGAATTTGTATTAGATAATATATTAGAAAAATTTGTTGAAGCTTTTAAAAGAGCAAAAAAATGTGGATTTGATGGAATAGAAATTCATGGGGCACATACATATTTATTATCACAATTAAATTCAAGATTATGGAATACAAGAGAAGATAAATATGGTGGAAATTTTCAAAAAAGAATGTATTTTAATAAAACTTTAATTGAAAGAACTAAAGAACTTTTTGATGATAATTTTATTCTTGGATATAGAATGGGTGGAAATGAACCTAGTTTATCTGATGGAATAGAAATTGCAAAATATTTAGAAAGTTTAGGAGTAGATTTATTACATATTTCTACTGGAATTCCAGAAGAGAGATTTAGACAAGCAACTAAAATAGATAATTTTTCTGAAAATTATCCAGAAGAAAAAAGTTTTAATTTAGATTGGGTTATTTATATGGGGGTTCAAATAAAAAAATATCTTAATATTCCTGTTATAGGTGTTAGAAATATAAGAACAGAAGAACAGGTTAGTTATTTAATAGAAAATAATCTTTTAGATATGGTAGCTGTAGGTAGAGCTATGATATTTACTAATAGATGGATGAAAAAAACAAGAGAGTCATATTTAAGAAGGATAAAAAATGAAGCCAAATAGTATTGATGTATTTTGTGATGTTATAGATAATTATGGAGATATTGGAGTAGTTTATAGATTTGCTAAAGAGATGAAAAGAGTATTTCCTCAAGCAAGAATAAGGGTTATTTTAAATAAGTTAGAGGAATTAATAAAAATTAATAAAGAAGCTACTTATAGAGAATATCAAGTAATTAATGGAATAGAATATATATTTGAAGATTTTTTTAAAAAAAATTTTGAAGAATTTGGAGTTTCTGATATAATAGTAGAAGCTTTTGGTTGTGATATATTTGAAGAATATATAAAATTAGGAAAAGTACAGTCAAAACTTTGGATAAATTTAGAATATCTTTCAGGAGAAAAATGGATAGAGGATTTTCATCTAAACCAATCTTTAATAGATTCTAAAACTTTAAAGAAAATATTTTATATGCCAGGTTTTTCAGAGAAAAGTGGTGGAATATTAATAGATGAAGAATTTTTGAAAAATAAAGAATACGGAAAAAATAATAGAGAAAAAGTTTTAAAAGAATTTTTTTCAGATTTTGATTTTAATAACAAGATGGTTGGAACAATATTTTCTTATGAAAAAAACTTTGAAAATCTTTTAGAAATTCTTAATAAACAGGAAAAAGAAACTGTTTTGATTCTTATGGGGGAAAAAACTCAAAAAAGTTTTTCTAAATTTTTTGAAAAAAATTTAACAGAGGACTTTTTAAAGTGGAAAAAATATGATAAAATATATCTGTATAATGCTCAGTTCTTTTCACAGGAGGAATATGATAAAATAATATCAGCTGTAGATTTTAATTTTACAAGAGGAGAAGATTCTATTGTTAGGGCTCTTCTTATAGGAAAACCTTTTTTATGGCATATATATTTACAAGAAGATAAAGTTCATATGTTGAAATTGAGAGCTTTTTTAGATAGATTTTATGAAAGTATTTCTTTAAATGAAGAAGAAAAAGAAGTGTTAAAAGAATATTTTAAACTTTTAGAAGAATATAATGATAGAGAAACAAATTCTTTTGAAAGAGGAAATGAGGATTTTTCTATTTTCTTTGAAAAATTTTCTATAATAAATAAAATTTGTGAAGAATATAGCAAATTTTTATTAGAAAAATGTAATCTAACAAAAAAATTATATACATATATAAATGAAATTTAAAGGGGGACAAAATGAAATTTGCTCAAGAATTAAGACAAGGGTCTACTATCAAAATAGGAAATGATCCATTTATCGTATTAAAAGCAGAGTACAACAAATCTGGAAGAAATGCTGCGGTAATGAAATTAAAAATGAAAAATCTAATCGCTGGAAACATTGTTGATACAGTTTTAAAAGCTGATGAGAAAATGGATGACATCAGATTAGATAAAGTTAAATGTATCTATTCATATAATGATGGAACTAACTACATCTTCTCTAACCCAGAAACTTGGGACCAAATCGAATTATCAGCTGAAGAATTAGGAAACGCTTTAAACTACTTAGAGGAAGAAATGGAAGTTGCAGTAGAATACTATGAGTCAACTCCAGTTGCAGTAGAATTACCTACATTTGTTGAAAGACAAATCGAATATACAGAACCAGGATTAAGAGGAGATACTACTGGAAAAGTTTTAAAACCAGCTAGATTAAATACTGGATTTGAAATTCAAGTTCCTTTATTCGTTGAGCAAGGTGAATGGATTAAAATAGACACTAGAACTGACGAATATGTTGAAAGAATTAAAAAATAATTAAAATAATAAAAAAATTAGCCTTGGATATTTTCCAAGGCTTTTTTGTATAACAAATTATAATTTTTTATAAAATTTCTCTACCTTCTAAAGCTTTAGATATAGTAGCATTATCAGCGAACTCTATATTTCCTCCCATAGGAATACCACTAGCTAATTTAGAAACTACAACTCCAAAAGGTTTTAAAAGTTTAGTTAAATACATAACTGTAGTTTCTCCTTCTAAATCAGAACTTAAAGCAAAAATAATTTCTTTAATATTTTCTTTACTAACTCTTTCTAACAAAGATTTTATATTTAATTTATCTGGAGTGATTCCATCTAATGGTGCAATTTTTCCATTTAAAATATGATAAACTCCATTAAATTTTCCAGTCTTTTCAAGAGTGACAATATCTCTAGAGTCTTCTACCACACAAATTGTTTCATGGTCACGATTAATATTGCTACAAATATCACAAATATCTTCTTCACTATAATTGCCACACACAGAACATTTTTTTACTAAAGTTTTTGAATCCTTAAGAGCTTGAATAAAAGTTTCAATTTCTTTTTCAGGTGTATTTAACACATAAAAAGCTAATCTTGTAGCAGATTTTCTTCCTATTCCTGGAAGTTTGTTAAATTCATCAATTAATATTTCTAAATGTTTAGAACTCATTTTTTTCCTTTCTTAAACTTTCAAATTATTTATTCATATTTTATAATATAATTTTTTTTTTTGCAATGGTATTATGGGAAAAGGCATAAATATTGAAAAAAAACTAAAATTGTGGTAAAATATGATGATAAGAAAAGATAATTTACTAAAAGTCAATAATTATTTTATGGAGGGGAAATGGGATTTTTTGATAAACTTTTTGGAAGAAAGAAAAAAGAGGAGGAGAAAAAAGAAGAAAACCTTGAAATTATAGTTCAAGAACAAGAAAATAAAATAGAAGAAGAAAAGACAGAAGAAAAAATAGAAGAAACTATTATAGAAAATCTAAATGAAAAGAAAAAGATTGAAGAAATTAAACAAGGAGAGGTTGAAGTAAAACCTGAAACTTTAAGTTCTCAAATTTCTCAAGATGAAAATAAAAATATAGAAGAAAATAAAGAAATTACTTTAGAAGAAAAACCAGAAAATTTAGAAATAAAAGAAGAAATTAAAGTAGAAAATGAAATAATAGAAAAAAAACCAGAAGAAAAAGAGAAAAAAGACTTTTTTGTTAGTCTAAAAGAAAAATTATTTAGAACAAGAGAAGGATTATTCCAAAAGATAAAAAATATTTTTTCTGGAAGAACTACTATAGATGATGATTTATATGAAGAATTAGAAGAATTACTTATTCAGTCAGATATAGGGTTTGATATGACTGTAAAAATAGTAAGTGAATTAGAAAAAGAGATTAATAAAAGAGGAATAAAAAATCCCGAAGAAATTTATGGAGTTCTAAAAGAAGTTATGGAGAGATTTCTTATCAGTGAAGGAAATCAATTAGACATAATTGATGGAGAACTTAATGTAATATTAGTTGTAGGAGTAAATGGAGTTGGAAAAACTACAACTATTGGAAAACTTGCTAAAAAATATAAATCTCAAGGAAAAAAAGTAATTGTTGGGGCAGCAGATACTTTTAGAGCCGCTGCCATAGAACAATTAGAAGAATGGGGAAAAAGAGCAGATGTAGAAGTAGTGAAAAAAGAGCAAGGAAGTGACCCAGGTTCTGTAGTTTTTGATGCCATTCAAGTGGCTCAAGATAAAAAAGCAGATATTTTAATTATAGATACAGCAGGTAGATTACATAATAAAAGTAATCTTATGAAAGAACTTGAAAAGATAAATAATATCATACAAAAAAAATTAGGGCATAATAGATATGAATCCATTTTAGTCATAGATGGAACAACGGGTCAAAATGGACTTACACAAGCAAAAATATTTAATGAAGTTACAAAACTAACAGGATTTATAGTTACAAAACTTGATGGAACAGCAAAAGGTGGAATAGTGTTCAGTATATCTGAAGAGATAAAGAAACCTATTAAATATATAGGTGTGGGAGAAAAAATAGAGGATTTAAGAGAATTTAATATTAAAGATTATATAGATGCTATTTTTGATTAAAAATTTCTAAATATTACAATAATATTTAAGAAAAAATACAAAAAACTTTTAAAAAATATTGTAAAAATTTTGAAAATTTGTTAATATATATGTGAAAGTTTTAAAAAAATGTTTAATATTGTTTAACAGTTAAAAGTTTCTACATAAAAGTTAAAGTGAAATGGATTATTTAAGGGAGGCTAAAAAATGAGTTTTTTAGGAAAAGTTAGAAAAAAAGCTTTACAAGCTTACAGTAGAATAGTTCTACCAGAATCAACAGATGAAAGAGTTTTAAGAGCAACAGCAGAAATTTTAAAAGAAAAATTAGCACGTCCAGTATTAATAGGAAATGCTGAAAGAATAGCTTTAGATGCTAAAGCTTATGAAATTTCTTTAGAAGGAGCAAAAATAGTTGATCCTGAAAAATTTGAAAGAATGGATGAATATGCTCACAAATTTGCAGAAATGAGAGCAAAAAAAGGAATGACTTATGAAAAAGCAAAAGAAATTTTAACAACAGATGTAAACTTTTTAGGTGCTATGTTAGTTAAAATGGGTGATGCAGATGGAATGGTATCAGGATCTTTATCACCTACAGCAAATGTATTAAGAGCAGGAATTCAAGTTATAGGAACTAAACCAGGAGTAAAAACAGTTTCCTCTGTATTTGTTATGGAATTAACACAAAAACAAGATTTATTTGGAAATATTTTATTATTTGGAGATTGTTCAGTAATTCCTAGACCAACTTCTGAACAATTAGCTGATATAGCAACTTCAGCAGCTGAAACAGCTCAATCAATAGCAGGAATTAATCCTAGAGTAGCATTATTAACTTTCTCTACAAAAGGTTCTGCAAATCATGAATGTGTTGATTTAGTAAAAGATGCTGGAGCAATATTAAGAGCAAGAAAAGTTGGATTTAGATTTGATGATGAATTACAAGCCGATGCAGCTATTGTTAAATCAATAGGAGAAATTAAGGCTCCATTATCAGATGTATCTGGAAATGCTAATGTATTAATATTCCCAACTTTAGCAGCAGGAAATATAGGATATAAATTAGTTCAAAGATTAGCTGGTGCAAATGCTTATGGACCAATCATTCAAGGATTAGCATCACCTATTAATGACTTATCAAGAGGATGTTCAGCAGAAGATATTGTTGTATTAACAGCAGTTACTTCAACACAAGCTTGTGCAATGTGTGGAGTAGAAGATTAATTAAAAATTTAAAAACATAAAATTATTATTGAGGAGTGTATTTTTAAATGAAAGTTTTAGTTATAAATTGTGGAAGCTCATCTTTAAAATATCAATTACTAAATCCTGAAAATGGAGAAGTTTTTGCAAAAGGATTATGTGAAAGAATAGGAATAGACGGTTCTAGAATGGAATACGAAGTTCCAGCTAAAGATTTTGAAAAAGAATTTTTAAGTCCTATGCCTACACATAAAGAAGCATTAACATTATTAATAAACACTTTAACTGATAAAGAAATAGGAGTTGTAGCATCAGTAGATGAAGTTGATGCTATAGGACATAGAGTTGTTCATGGAGGAGAAGAATTTGCAAAATCAGTTCTTTTAACTCCAGAAGTTATGAAAGCTATTGAAGCTAATAATGAGTTAGCACCTTTACATAATCCAGCTAACTTAATGGGAATTGAGACTTGTATGGAACTTATGCCAGGAAAACCTAATGTAGGAGTATTTGATACAGCATTCCATCAAACAATGCCTAAAAAAGCATTTATGTATGCTTTACCATATGAAGATTATACAGAATTAAAAGTTAGAAAATATGGATTCCACGGAACATCTCATAAGTTTGTTTCTGAAGAATGTATAAAGACATTAGGAAATCCAGAGCATTCAAGAATAATTGTTTGCCATTTAGGAAATGGGGCATCTATATCAGCTGTAAAAGATGGAAAATGCATAGATACATCTATGGGACTTACTCCATTACAAGGCGTAATGATGGGAACTAGATGTGGGGACATAGATCCAGCAGCAGTATTATTCATTAAAGGAAAAAGAAATCTTTCTGATAAAGAAATGGATGCTAGATTAAATAAACAATCAGGAATTTTAGGAATATATGGAAAATCTTCTGACTGTAGAGATATGGAAAATGGAGTTGCTGAAGGGGATGAAAGAGCAATTCTTGCAGAGCAAATGTTTATCTATAAAATAAGAGCTTATGTAGGAAATTATGCAGCGCAATTAGGTGGATTAGATGCAATTTGTTTTACTGGAGGAATTGGAGAAAATGCTCCAGGAGTAAGAGCAGGAGTAGTAGAAGGATTAGAATTTATGGGAGTAAAAATTAATCCAGAAATAAATAATGTTAGAAAAAAAGGAACTGTTGATTTATCAGCAGCTGACTCTAAAGTAAAAGTTTTCAAAATTCAAACTAATGAAGAATTAGCAATAGCAAGAGATACTTTTGAAATAGTAACAAAATTATAATTAAATTTTAGCCAAAAAACATAAAATAAATAAATTTAAGAGTCAAAGGGAGGAAACAACATGGCAAAAAAAATGCAAACAATGGATGGTAACCAAGCTGCTGCATATGCATCATATGCATTTACAGAAGTAGCAGGAATTTACCCAATAACTCCATCATCACCAATGGCAGAATATACTGATGAATGGGCAGCAAAAGGAATGAAAAATATATTTGATGTTCCAGTAAAATTAGTAGAAATGCAATCAGAAGCAGGAGCTGCAGGAACTGTTCACGGTTCATTAATAGCAGGGGCTTTAACAACAACTTATACAGCTTCTCAAGGATTATTATTAAAAATTCCTAATATGTATAAAATAGCTGGAGAATTATTACCAGGTGTTATCCATGTATCTGCAAGAGCTCTATCAACTCATGCATTATCAATTTTTGGAGACCATCAAGATATTTATGCAGCTAGACAAACTGGATTTGCAATGTTTGCAACTAACTCAGTTCAAGAAGTTATGGACTTAGCAGGAGTAGCTCACTTAGCAGCTATTAAATCAAGTGTTCCATTCTTACATTTCTTTGATGGATTCAGAACTTCTCATGAAATTCAAAAAGTTGAAGTTATGGATTATGAAGTATTTAAAAACTTAATAGATATGGAAGCTGTAGAGAAATTCAGAAAAAGAGCTTTAAACCCTGAGTTTCCAGTAACTAAAGGTTCTGCACAAAATGATGATATTTACTTCCAAGGAAGAGAAGCTCAAAATAAATTCTATGAAGCAGTACCAGATATCGTTAATTACTATATGGGAGAAATTTCAAAAGTAACTGGAAGAGATTATAAACCATTTAACTATGTAGGACATCCAGAAGCTGAAAGAGTAATCGTTGCAATGGGTTCTGTTTGTGAAGCAGCAGAAGAAGTTGTTGATTATTTAGTAGCTCAAGGAGAAAAAGTTGGTTTAGTAAAAGTTCACTTATACAGACCATTCTCTTCTAAATATTTCTTTGATGTATTCCCTAAAACAGCTAAAAAAGTTGCTGTATTAGATAGAACAAAAGAATCTGGATCAATTGGAGAACCTCTATATCTAGATGTAAGAGCTTTATTCTATGGAATGGAAAATGCTCCTGTAATAGTTGGAGGAAGATACGGATTATCATCTAAAGATACAACACCTGCTCAAATATTTGCAGTATATGATGAATTAACAAAAGATGAACCTAAAAATGGATTTACAATTGGTATTGAAGATGACGTTACTTTCACATCTTTACCATTAACTAACCATACAGTTGTTTCTCAACCTGGATTAAAAGGATGCTTATTCTTTGGATTAGGATCTGATGGTACAGTTGGAGCAAACAAAAACTCAATAAAAATTATTGGAGATAAAACAGACTTATATGCACAAGCATACTTTGCATATGACTCTAAAAAATCTGGAGGAGTTACTAGATCTCACTTAAGATTTGGTAAAAAACCAATTAAATCTACATATTTATTAAATGCACCTTCATTTGTTGCATGTTCAGTACCAGCTTATGTTGGAAAATATGATATGATTAACAATTTAAAAGATGGTGGAACATTCTTATTAAACTGTGTATGGGATAAAGATGAAGTATTAACTCATATCCCTAATGACTTCAAAAAATTATTAGCTGAGAAAAATGCAAAATTCTATATAATCAATGCAACTAAACTTGCTAGAGAAATAGGATTAGGAAATAGAACTAATACAATAATGCAATCTGCTTTCTTCAAATTAGCTGATATTATTCCATTTGAAGAAGCTCAACAATATATGAAAGACTATGCTAAAAAATCTTATGCTAAAAAAGGAGACGACATTGTTAAATTAAACTGGGACGCTATCGATGTAGGAGCAGATGGATTAGTTGAAATTACTGTAGATCCAGCTTGGAAAGATTTACCAGTAGAAACTAAAGCTTGTTCAGATGAATGTTGTTCTTCTTGTGGATGTGGATGTGAAGATAAGACTAAAGCATATGCTGAAAATATCTCTTATCCAGTTAACCATGTAAGAGGATATGATTTACCAGTTTCAGCTTTCAAAGGATATGAAGATGGAACTATGGAAAATGGATTAGCAGCTTATGAAAAAAGAGGAGTTGCAGTAATGGTTCCAGAATGGCAAATGGCTAACTGTATCCAATGTGGACAATGTTCATATGTATGTCCTCATGCTGCAATAAGACCATTCTTATTAGATGAAAATGAAGTTGCTAATGCACCAGAAGGATTAGAAGTTGCTAACCCTATTGGAAAAGGATTTGATGGATTAAAATATAGAATGCAAGTGTCAATAATGGATTGTACAGGATGTGGATCTTGTGCTGATGTATGTCCAGCTAAAGAAAAAGCATTAGTAATGGTACCTATTGATACAGCTAAAGAAGATAAAGAAGATATTTATGCAGAATATATGTATAATAAGGTAACTTATAAAGATAATTTAATGGCTAAAAATACTGTTAAAGGATCTCAATTTGCTCAACCACTATTTGAATTCAACGGAGCTTGTCCAGGATGTGGAGAAACTCCATACTTAAAAGCAATAACTCAATTATTTGGAGAAAATATGATGGTAGCTAACGCAACTGGATGTTCTTCAATTTATTCAGGATCATCTCCATCAACTCCATATTGTAAAAATGCTGAAGGACATGGACCATCTTGGGGATCTTCATTATTTGAAGATAATGCTGAATATGGAATGGGAATGCATGTTGCAGTAGAAGCTTTAAGAGATAGAATTCAAACTGTAATGGAAAAATCAATGGATCAAGTTGGAGAAGAAGTAGCTGCTCTATTCAAAAAATGGATAGAAAATAGAAACTCTTCTGTTGTAACAAGAGAAGTTAAAGATCAATTAGTTCCAGCTTTAGAAGCATGTGGATGTGAAGTAGCTAAAGAAATACTTTCACTAAAACAATATCTAGTTAAAAAATCTCAATGGATAGTTGGAGGAGACGGATGGGCTTATGACATTGGTTATGGAGGATTAGACCATGTATTAGCAACTAATGAAGATGTTAATGTAATTGTATTAGATACAGAAGTTTATTCTAATACAGGAGGACAAGCATCTAAATCAACTCCTACAGGAGCAATTGCAAAATTTGCTGCTGCTGGTAAAGCATTCAAGAAAAAAGATTTAGCAGCAATAGCAATGTCTTATGGACATATTTATGTTGCTCAAGTATCTATGGGAGCTAACCAACAACAATTCTTAAAAGCTATAGCTGAAGCTGAAGCTCACCAAGGACCTTCAATTATCATAGCTTACTCACCATGTATTAACCATGGAATTAGAAAAGGAATGAACAAATCTCAATTAGAAATGAAACTTGCTACTGAATGCGGATACTGGCCAATATTTAGATATAACCCAGCATTAGAAGCAGAAGGTAAAAATCCATTAACAATAGATTGCAAAGAGCCTAACTGGGATAAATATGAAGAATACTTATTAGGTGAAGTAAGATATGCTACATTGAAAAAAGCAAATCCTAGTCAAGCTGAAGAATTATTTATAAAAAATAAAGCAGATGCTCAAAGAAGATGGAAACAATATAAGAGATTAGCTGCTATGGACTTTTCTAAAGAAGATTAATAGTTTTTCTTAAGTTGTAAAATCTAACTAAATAATGATAAATATGGGATCGATGTATATCGGTCCCAATTTATTATATAAGGAGAATATAAAATGTTTACAAGAACTAGACGGTTAAGAAAATCATCAATAATGAGAGAAATGGTAAAAAATGTAACAATTAATTTAAATCAATTAGTTTATCCTCTGTTTATAGAAGAAGGAGAAAATATTAGAGAAGAGATAGATTCTATGCCTAATCAATACAGAATATCAATAGATAATTTAGAAAATGAATTAAAAGAAATAGTTGAGTTAGGAATAAGATCTATATTATTATTTGGAATTCCAAAAATAAAAGATGAAATTGGTAGTGAGGCTTATAATGATAATGGAATTGTACAAAAGGCAGTTAGATTTATAAAAGAGAAATTTCCAGAAATTTTAATAATCACAGATGTTTGTATGTGTGAATATACATCTCATGGACATTGTGGTATATTAAATAAGTGTGATGTAAATAATGATATAACTTTGAAGTATCTTTCTAAAATAGCTTTATCTCATGTAAAAGCTGGTGCTGACATAGTAGCGCCTTCAGATATGATGGATGGAAGAATAGAAGGTATTAGAAAAACTTTAGATGAAAATGGATATGTTGATATTCCAATAATGGCTTATAGTGTAAAATATGCTTCAAGCTATTATGGACCTTTTAGAGATGCAGCTGATTCAGCTCCTAGTTTTGGGGATAGAAAAACATATCAAATGGATTTTAGGAATAATAAAGAATATTTTAGAGAAATAGAAGCTGATATTGAAGAAGGAGCAGATTTTATTATGGTAAAACCAGCTCTTGCTTATTTAGACGTATTAAAAGCTGTGTCAGATAGAATTAATTTACCAGTAGTTGCTTATAATGTGAGTGGAGAATATTCCATGGTAAAAGCAGGAAGTAAAAATGGATGGATTAATGAAAAGAATATAGTTATGGAAAATATGTATGCTATGAAAAGAGCAGGAGCAGATATTATTATAACTTATCATGCTAAAGATATAGCAAGATGGGTAAAAACTGGAGAAATAATATTATAATGAAATTAGAAAATTTTATAGTTATTGGGATATCACATTTAGAATATGATACTGAAAAAAGAGAAAATTTTATAAAAAAAAATCCTGAGAAGTTTATTGAAAATTTAAAAATAGATGGTTGTATTGAAGGATATATAAGTGTTATAACATGTCTTAGGGTAGAGTTTTATATAGATTTAGGTAAAAATTCTTTAAAAGATTTTTTGAATACAACTAAAGTAAAAGAATTTTTTAAATTCGAAAAAATATTTTTTAAATCTGAAAAAGAAGCAATAAAATATTTATTTAAAGTAAGTTGTGGATTTTATTCAATAATAAAAGGAGAAGACCAAATTTTAGCTCAAATAAAAAAAAGTTATTTGAATTCTTTAGAAAAAGATACAAGTAGTAAATTGTTAAATGTGGTATTTAATAAAGGAATAGAATTAGGAAAAAAATTTAGAACAGAAAGTGAGATATCTCACAATGCTTTATCTTTAGAAGCTATATCACTTAAATTTATAAAAGATTCAATAGATATATTGGAGAATAAAAAAATTTTAATTTTGGGAATAGGTGATTTAGCACAAAGTATATTACATCTTTTAATAAAAGAAAATACAAAAAATATAACAATAACAAATAGAACAGAACATAAAGCTTTAGAAATAAAAAATATTTATAAAAATGTAAATGTAATAAGTTTTAATAAAAAAAATGAAGCAGTAATAGAATCTGATATTATAATAAGTGCTACTTCTGCTCCACATCTTGTGTTAAAAAAAGAAGAACTAGAAAATAAAATAAAAACAGATAAAAAATATACTTTTTTAGATTTAGCAGTACCTAAAGATATAGACCCACAATTAGCTAAGTTAGAAAATATAGATTTATTTAATTTAGATGATGTTTGGAATGTATATAATAAGAATGTAAAAAATAGAGAGAAAATTTTAAAAGAATATGAATTTCTAATTTATGAACAAATAGAAAAATTAGAAAAATGGTTTCAATGGAAAGAAAAAATGGAGACTGATTAATAATTCAGCCTCCATTTTTATATTATTTAATATGTTTATTTTTTAATTTTTCTAGTAATTCTTCATCAACAGGAATATCTTCTACATATAGTCTAGGAATAACTCTATCCATAGGAAGAATTCCTACTGACATTGCAATACCTTGAGGTAAAGACATTCTAAAAGTTTTGAGATATTTAAGCATCATATCAACAGATTTTTCAGGAACAGTTAAAAGAAATATACAATCTGTTCCAGGCCAGATATTAGTATTTTTATGTTTTAATTTTTCACTCCAAACAGTTTCAACTTTTTTATGAATGCCATAATAGTAAAAATTAATTTCATCAAAAAATTCTTCTAATCTACTTTTCTGAGCCTCATTAATATAAACCATCATCATTTTAAAATGTAAGAATTCTTCACGCATAATATTTCCTCCTATATTCAAAAATTTAATTTTTATATAAAATTATTCTAACTAAAGCCTTTATTTCCTTTAAAATTATTTATTTTTTCTTTTAGATTCATAGTTTTGAGCTTTTTCAGCCATTTTTTCTCTAATAGGAGTAATTATTTTTTGTAAAAAGTTTAAAATATGATTATTCATATCTTCAACTAAAGTATAAAGAATAGGAATAACTACAAGTGTTAATAAAGTAGAGAAAGAAAGACCAAACATAACTGTTACAGCCATTCCTTTATAAATTTCAGAACCTTCTCCAACACCTAAAGCTAGAGGTAACATACCAAAAACAGTAGTCATTGTAGTCATAAGTATAGGTCTAAGTCTAGTTCTACAAGATTCAATAACTGCAGTTTTTCTATCAGAACCTCTTTCTCTAGTAAGTTTGATAAAATCTATTAAAACAATTGCATTGTTAACAACTATACCAGCAAGCATTATAATACCAACCATAACCATAACATCAATTGGTTGTCTAAATAAAACTAATCCAATTAAAATACCAATAAATGCTAGAGGGAAAGAACCTAGAATAATTATAGGTAAAACAAAGTTTTCAAACTGAGAAGCAAGTAAAGCATATATTAAGAATATAGAAATTCCTAAAGCTGCTCCTAATTGCTTAGATGCATCTTGTAAATTTTCTGAATCTCCACCAAATTTATAAGAAACTGTAGAAGGTGGATTTGATTCTTTGAAAGCTTTAACTAATTCAGATTGAAGAGCTGCAAGTCCTACTCCACCATCATTGGCAGAGACAGAAACTGAATATATTCTGTCTTGTTTATTTATTTCTGAAGAACCTTCAACAGTAACTATATCAGCCACATCAGAAACTTTTACAAATTTATTATCACCTATTTTAATATTTAAATTTGCTAAATCTGTTAAAGAACTTCTTTTTTCTTTTGGTAATCTAACAAGTATATCAAGTTCTTCAACTCCTGTTTTAACAGTCGCTGTGTCTCCTCTATTTCCTCCTAAAACAAAATAACTTATTGTTTGTCCAACTACTGTTGGATTAATTCCATAGGCTCTAATTTTTTCTCTATTAAGAACTATTCTAGCTTCTGGGGTACCTGGGTCTAATGAAGAAGTGATATCAACAGCACCATCAAATTCTTTAATCTTATCAACAACTTGTTTACCAATAGTTTTAAGTTCGTTATAATTTGGTCCCATAATATTTATTTCAACATCTCTTTCAGGAGCTCTCATTGCAAAACTTTCTGATAAACTAATTCTAACATCAGGAATTTTTTCTACTTGAGGTCTTATTCTATTAATAACATCAAATACAGATTCATCTCTTGTATCTTTTTTACCAATGTCAACGTTTATAGCTACAGTATCATTAGTGATAAAATCAAAATAATATCCAGTAGCAGAATCATTTTTTATAATTTCTTCTATTTGTTTAGCTATTCTTTCAGATTTTTTAATATCAAGTCCATTTCCAAGCTCAGCTACTATTGAATATCTTCCTTGGTCTTGTTTAGGCATAAATTCAACTTTTAAGAATCTTCCACAAACTAAAATTGTAGCAAAGAAAACACCTAAAGTTATTCCAACAGTTTTAAATCTATTTTCAATAGCCCAAGTAATAAGTTTTAAATATTTTTGTTTTACAGTAGCAAAGATTTTTCCTTCGCTAGTAATATTAATTTTATTACTTAAAAATCTACTAGCAACCATTGGCATAAGAGTTAGTGAAACTATAAGGGCTGCTAAGTTAGAGAAAATAATTGATAATGACATATCACGGAATATTTCTCTTGCTATACCAGGGATAAATAGTATAGGAATAAAAACAACCATAGTTGTAAGAGAAGAAGCTATGATAGACATTGTAACTTCTGTTGTACCATTATCAGAAGCTTCAGCAACAGGAGAATTTAATTCTGTCATATGACGATAAATATTATCAATAACAACAACTGAGTTATCAGTAAGCATTCCTACTCCTAGTGATAATCCCATTAATGAAATTAAGTTGATAGATGTTCCACTAAAAGATAAGAAAGCAAATGTAAATATAATTGCAACAGGTAGAGCTAATGTAATTAAGAAAGTTGCTCTTATATTTTTTAAGAAAACTAAAAGTATAATTGTAGCAAGAATTAAAGCTTGGAAAGCACTACTACTGATACTTGCAATAGACATATTAATATCTTCAGAAGCATCCATTAGAACTTGATATTTTGTTCCTGGAGGCATAATAGGTTCAAGGTCTTTTAATGCAGCATAAGCTCCTTTATTCAAATCAATAGTACTTCCATCAGCAGATTTTTCTACAGCAACAACCATACCTTCTTCTTGATTTAAAAAACCTAAGTCAGTAAAATCTTCATTAGTAAGAACAACATCAGCTACATCAGATACTCTTAAAGTATTTCCATTACTATTAATAATTATATTTTTAATTTCATCAATATAGTTTGTTTCTCCCATAAATCTAGCAACTATTTGCTTACTACCAGTATCTATGGTTCCTAATGGAATATTTTTATTTGAGTAGTTTATAATATCATATAATTCCATTGGCGAAAGATTATAAGCAGCTAATTTATCTGGATGAATTAATAATTGGATTTGCTTTTCAGGGTTACCAAAGACATTAACTTCTCCAATACCACTAATTCTTTCAAAACGTGGTTTTAAATATTCTTCAATAAAACTACTAAGCTCTGATCTATTTTCTCCAGTAAACATAGTAATTAATGTAAGATTACCAGCTCCGACTTCTATCTTTTTAGCAACAGGTGTATCAGCATCTGCTGGTAAATCATTTGTAATTCTAGAAATTTCCCTTTGAATATCTGTAACTTTTAAATCTGCATTTATACCAAAGTTAAATTCTACTACTATTGTAGATTTTCCAAAAGCAGATGTTGATGTTATTTTATCAATACCTTCAACATTGGGTAAAACTTCTTCTATTTTTTTAGTAACTTGTGTCTCAACGTCTTCAGGAACTGCTCCAGTCCAAGTTGTAGTAATTGTTACAACAGGGATATCCATATTAGGTAATAATTCAGATTTCATAGTAAACATAGTTATAAGCCCTATGAAAATCATTGAAATCATAAGCATTGTTGTTGTAACTGGTCTACGAATTGATAAACCTGCTAGTGTCATTTTTTCCTCCTAAATTTATTAATTTTTACTATTTTTTGTTTCTTCAGATTTTATATCATTAGAAACTGATTCTGTAACTTTGTTACCATCTTCAAGTCCAAATATTCCTTTAACTACAACCTTATCTCCTAAATTAATTTCATCAGAAGAGATAACAGTATAAGTAGAATCTTGTGCTCCAACCTCAACTTTGACTCTCTTAGCAACTCCATCTTTTACAATAAATACATAATTTAGTAAATCTCTTATGAAAATACTTTCATCAGGAACAGACATAGCAGAAACTTTTCCAACAGGAATAGTTACATATGAATACATACCATCTTTAATAGTTTTTTCTGGATTTTTAACTCCAACTTTAATTTTATATTTTTTAGTATCGCTTTCAGCAATAGGGTTAATTTCTAAAATAGTTCCCTCTAAGGTTTTATTAATTGCTGGAACCTCAACAGATAAAGGGCCACCTACTTTTATTTGTCCAAGCCACTCAGCAGGGAATCCAACATAAGCTTCCATTAAATTATCATCAACTACTGTAAATATTGTAGTATTTCCTTCAACTTCATTTCCAACTTTTCCAAATAAATTTCCAACAGTTCCATCAATATCGGCTTTTCTAAATAATTTTTCATAATTATTTTTAGCTACATCAAAATTTGCTTTTGCTGTAGAGTAAGCATTTTCATATTCTACATATTCTAAATAAGAAATAAGTTCTTCAGCATATAATTTTTTGAATTTTTTAAAATTATTATTAGCAACATTAAATAAAGCTTTTGATGAATTATAGGCAGCTTCTGTATCAGCATCAGAAAGTTTCATAACTACTTCACCTTTTTTTACATAATCACCATTTTTTTTATAGATTTTTTCAATAGTTCCACCTTTTTCTGTAGTATGGTCTACTTTATTTTCAGGCTCTAATACAGCATCACTTCTAAAAGTTTGGCTAAGTTCTCTAGTCTGAACTTCTTCAGTAACAACATATTTTGGTTTAACAACAACTTCTTTTACCTCCTCTTTTTTTCCACATCCTATAAAGATAAAAGTAGAAAGTAAAGATAAACAAAGTAATTTTTTCATTTCTATCCTCCATTAAAATTTTTTATACAATTAGATTATAAGTGATCTATAATTTTCAAAAGCTAGTAGATAACTACTTTCAGCTGAATTAAAGTTCATTTGAGCAGTTCTATATTGAGCTTCTGAATTTAGATAATCTTGAGTAGATAAAAGACCAGCCTCATATCTTTTCTTATCAATCTCATAATTTTCACGAGAAGCTTCTAAAGAACTTTTCATAGCAACTCTATATTTTTCTAATCTTAAAACTTCACTATATGCAGTTGCTAAATTAATTTCTATATTATCTTGAGTTATATTATCATTTAATTCTTCAATTTTATAATTTTCTCTAGCTACTCTATAAGCATCTATTCCACTACCGAAACTAAATAATTCCCAGTCTATTTGAACTCCACCTCTCCATTCTTCATCATGGAAAGTATCACTTGAATGTAATCTTTCAGTTCCACCATAACTAGCGAAAACACTTATTTTTGGAAGATTATCACTTAAAGCTACCATTTTTTCTGCTTTTGAATATTCTACTTTATTTTTTGAGATTAAAGCATTAAGACTTTGAGTTTTAGCTGTAATTAAATCTTTTTCAAAATCTATATTAGAACTTAAATTTTCTGGAATAAATAATTCTTCTAAATCTATTTCTTCATTGATATTTAATCCAAGTTCTATTTTTAAATTTTTCTTTTCAGTTTCAATTTGATTTTGAACTTTAACTATTTGAGATTGAATATCAAGTAAAGAATATTCTGTTTTTAAAAGGTCAGCTCTTATGATTAAACGTTCTTCTAATTTTTTTTCTTGTAATTTCATTCTAGTTTGCAATTCTTTTTCAGAAGTTTTTAATGCTTCAAGATTTTTTTCATAAGTTATTACATTTGAATAGTATTGGATAACTCTTATTCTAGTATCAACTTTTTCTTTTAAGAAAGAATAATTAAGAATATTTTTTTGTGCAGCAGCACCTTTTATTCCACCAAATATAGCTCCTCCTTGAAAAATAGGGTAAGTTGCTATGATTTTACTAGAATAACCATCTTTACTAGGAACTTTAAAACTATCATCATTAATTCCTTTTTCATTATAAACTTCTCTTGTATCGTGTTCATATCTAGTATAAACCCCTTGATAAGCTACTGTAGGAAGGGCATATTTAAAAGCACGAGATAGATTAAGTTCTCCAATTTTTTTATTTTTTTCAGCTATTTGAACATTTTTACTATTAGTAAGTGATAGGTCAATAGCTTCTTCTAAGTTAAGAGTTCTAGCAAAAGATAAAGCACTTAACATTAGAAATAAACCTAAAGTTTTTTTCATAAAAAGTACCACCTCATTTATATAAAAATTTTATTTTAATATAAGTTTTATAACTGCTTTAGTCATAAAATTTATTTCTTTTTCTAGATTTATCTTATTAATACAATCTTCGATTTCAGAAATAGTTATATGACTTTCCTTTTTTTCAAAATTCATTAAAGGATTAAAAGAGTTTTCATAAAAAGAATTGATAAAAGCTTTTATTAAATAAGCATATTTATCAATATCATTTTCATCAGATAAATCTAATTTATCTTTATATTTATTTAATATTTTTAAAATATCATGGTTTCCTAATTTTGTGTTATCTAAAATAGAAATTTTTACATTTTCACTTAATAAATTTATATTTTTAAAAAGATTCATAATTATTAAAAAAGATTCAGTATCTATTAATGGAAAAGATAAAGATTGAGCTAAAAATTCTTTTATAGTTTCTTCAAAAGATAACTCTTTTTCTAAAATTTCATTTACTTTATGACGTCTTTGAAATATTTTTTCTGAAATAATAGCTAAAATAAATTCATCTTTTGATTTAAAATAAGTATAGAAACTACCTTTTGCTATTCCCATTTTTTTTGTAATATCTTCAACACTTGTGTTAAGAAAACCTTTTTCTATAATTAATTTTTTTCCTGTAGAAATTATCTCTTCTCTTTTTTTAGAGTTTTTCAAAATTATCCCTCCAGTGACCAAATAGTCAATTTCATCTAAAATAAAGTATACTATAAAATGACTATAAAGTCAACAAGAAATAAAAAATAATAAAAAACTAATGTATTATAAAAAACAAAAATATTTTAAAAAAAATATATGTCACAATTATGACTTTTTTAATAAATTTTAAATAATAAAAAAGAGATAACTAAAAAGTTATCTCTAAAAATTATATATAATCATAATTAGTAATTAGTACATCTAATTCTAAAATAAGCTTGAGGATGGTCACATACTGGACAAGTTAAAGGAGCTTCAGTTCCTATATGTAAATGTCCACAGTTTCCACATTCCCACACTTGGATTTCAAGTCTTTTGAAAACTTCTTGATTTTCTATATTAGCAAGTAATTTTCTATATCTTTCTTCATGTTCTTTTTCAATTTTTGCTACTCCATCCATAACTTTTGCAATATCTTCAAATCCTTCTTCTCTAGCTTCTTTAGCGAAAGTTGCATACATATCTGTCCATTCATAATTTTCTCCAGCAGCAGCATCTTTTAAGTTTTCAATAGTAGAAGGCATTCCACCATGAAGAAGTTTAAACCAAAGTTTAGCATGTTCTTTTTCATTATTAGCAGTAACTTCAAATAATTCAGCTATTTGCACATATCCTTCTTTTTTAGCTTTAGAAGCATAATAAGTATATTTGTTTCTTGCTTGAGATTCTCCAGCAAATGCAGTCCATAGATTTTTTTCTGTTTTAGTTCCTTTTAATTCCATAAAATATTTTCCTCCTTACAAGATGTGATAATGATTCCTACATCTATATTATAACTCATTAATTAATTAAAAGTCAAATAAAAAGAGAGAAAAAGAAATAAAAATATGATTAGTTATTTTTACAATTTTTACAAACACCATCAAAAATAATATTGAAATTATCTATTTTTATATCTTGTTCTTTAGATATACTTTTTATAAAATTATCTATTTCTAAACTATTAATATCTATTAAACAACCGCAAATATTACATTTTAAATGTGCATGAGGACTTAAGTTTTTATCAAATTTATCAACTTCTCCAGGTAAAGAAACTTTTTTTATTTCATTTGACTCAGTTAATTTTATTAGATTTCTATATACTGTACCTAAACTTAATTTTGGATTATCTTTTTTTAATGAAGTATATATTGTATCAGCTGTAGGATGATCATTATGATTTAATACATAATTTAAAATTAATTCTCTTTGTTTAGAATATTTCATAATAAACCTCTTTCACATATAGATAGTTTTAATTTAAATATTTATAAAATTTTAAATATTATATCATGATAATTTAATAAAGTCACTTATTTATTTTTTATGTTTAATTATTTTTCTATAAGAATAATAATATGTAATTTTGTAAAAAAATAGTATTTTTTTGTTGACAAAATAAAATAAATATGATATTATTATTTTAATAATAGTAATTATTACTATTATTAATTAAAAAATAGGAGGTAGGAAAATGAGAAGTATAACAACATTTGATTTACAATACGCACATAGATTTTATAAATTTAAAGGGGAAGCTCAATATTTACATGGACATACTGGTGTTTTAACTATAGAAGTAGAAGATTCTATTAATGAGGGAGTTAATATGGTATTTCCTTGTAATGAAATCCAAAAAATTGCTTGGGATCTTTTGAAAAACTTTGATCATGCTTTGATTTTAAGAGAGGATGATCCTTTATTACCAGTTATATTAAAAGTTTATGAAGAAACAGGAATAAAAGATGGACATCCACAAAATACTATGAAAGGAATAGCTTTTAAAACTGAATTGGCCACTGCTTATCCAGATTGTAGATTGGTAGTAACAAAAGAAACATTAACAGTAGAGGGAATGATAAAAATAGTATATGATTTATTAAAAGATAAATTAAATATAGCAAAAATTACTTTTACAAGTGGAGTAAATGCCGCTTCTGAAGAGTTTATTACTAAAAATAATATAGAACGTTGTCCTTTATGTGGAATATCATTAAATGAAAATGGTATTTGTCCAAAATGTGGATATAAAAAATAAATAGGATAATTAATAAATTTTTAAAGATATCATAATTTTGTGATATCTTTATTTTTTATAGAAAGATTAGATTTTTTAGAATAAAAAAACACTTGAAAATCTCAAGTGTTAATCTTAACAGAATGCCATAAGCGGGATCGAACCGCTGACCTACGCAGTGCAAGTGCGTCGCTCTCCCAAACTGAGCTATATCCCCAAGTATAAATATATGTATTTTAAAAATGGTGCCTAGGAATAGATTCGAACTATCGACCGTACGGGTATGAACCGTATGCTCTAGCCAACTGAGCTACCTAGGCATGGTGGAGATAAGCGGGATCGAACCGCTGACCTACGCAGTGCAAGTGCGTCGCTCTCCCAAACTGAGCTATATCCCCGAACAAGGTATATCATACCAAAAAAAATACTCTTTGTCAATAAAAAAAATATAAAATATTTATTAAAAATGATAAAAGCTTGAAAATAAAAGAAAAGTTATAAGTTATTTTTTAAAAAATTATCTATTTTTTTTAAAGAATTAACACAATAGTCAATTTCTTCTATTGTATTAGAAAATCCAAATGAAAAACGAACACATCCAAAATCATATGTTCCTAAATATTTATGAGCTAAAGGAGCACAATGGAAACCTCCTCTTGTAAAAATATTAAATTCTTCAGAAAGAATATTAGTTAATTCAGAGGCGTTTATTCCTTTCATATTAATACCTACAACAGGTCCTCTAGGAATATTAAAATTATCATATATAATAATAGAATCTATTGAAGAAATTTCTTCAATAAAATATTTAGTAAGTTTGTATTCATGCTTAAAAATAGTATCAAGTCCTATAGAATCAATATAATCTATACCTGCTCCAAGACTTAAAATACCAGGAACATTAGATGTACCAGCTTCTAAAACTTCAGGCATTTTTGAAGGTTGTCTAGGAAGTTTTGAATAACTACCTGTTCCACCTTCTATAATAGGAGTAAGGTTTATGTTTTCGTTTACATATATTCCTCCTATACCCTGAATACCTAACAATGATTTATGTCCTGTGAAACAAAGAATATCTATATTATATTTCTCTATATCTATTTTATAATATCCAGCACTTTGAGAAACGTCTACAACAAAAATTAAGTTATATTTTTTACAAATTTTTCCAATTTTTTCTAAATTAAAAATATAACCTGTAACATTTGAAATATGATTAATAATAACAGCTTTTGTGTTAGGTGTAATATTTTTTTCTAAATTTTCCATGACTATTTCATCATTTTTATCAGGAGTAATATAAGAAACTTTTACATTTTTCTCATCTTTTAGATAATTTATAGGTCTAAGAACAGAATTATGCTCTAATACTGATGTAATGATATGACAATCCTTTAAATTAATCCCTTTAATAGCAAAATTAAGGGCTTCAGTAGAATTTTTTGTAAAAGCTATTTGTAAAGGATTTTTAATATTAAAAAAATTAGCAAGTTTTTCTCTAACTTCAAAAACTTTTCTTTCAAGTTCTATAGATTTTTTATGTGAACTTCTACTAGGATTTCCATTAAAAGTAGTTAATGCTTCAACAACAGAGTTTATAACAATTTGTGGTTTTGGATTTGATGTAGCACTGTGGTCGAAATAGTAATTTTTTTCCATAAAAATATAACACCTCAAAATAAAATTATAATAAAATTATATCATATTTATAAAAAACATAAAAGAAATAAAATCAATGAAAATATTAAAAAAAATAAAAAAAATCACTTGTCAATATCTGTAAAATATGATATAACTTATAAGCTATGCAAAAAATTTTTAGGTTATAATTATTTAAAAATTTATATATATTTTGGAGGTAAAAGTAATGACAAAAAAAGAGTTAGCAAACATATTATATTTAAAGGAAGTATTTGATACTAAATTAGAAGCAGAGAAAAAAATAGATTCTATATTAGATTTAATTCAAGAAACACTATTATCTGGAGAAGACGTTAATTTTATCGGTTGGGGAAAATTAGAAGTAGTACAAAGAGCTCCAAGACTTGGAAGAAATCCTAAAACTGGAGAAGAAGTTCAAATTGAATCAAGAAGAGGAATCAAATTTAAACCTGGAAAAAATTTCTTAGAAAAATTAAACTAATATAGAAAATTAATATAGATTTTAAAGAAAAGAGGATATCATTAAGATGTCCTTATTTTTTTATAACAAATAATTTTTATATAAAATAATGAATATATATAAATCTAATTGTATTAAAAATATTAAAAAAATTCAAAAAATACTTGATTTTTTAAAATTTATAAGCTATATACATAATATGAGGTTAAAATTGCTAAAATAATTTTTACAGGAGGGGTTATAACTATGAAAAACTATACTACTGATCAAATTAGAAATGTAAGCTTTTTAGGACACAGAGGCTCAGGAAAAACTTCACTTGTTGAAGCACTTTTATATAGAGCCAAAGTTGTTGCAAAACCTGGTGTTATTGAAAAAGGAAATACTTTATCAGATTATGATGATGAAGAAATAACAAGACAATTTTCAATAAATACTTCTGTTATATCTTTAGATTATCAAGATAAAATTTATAATATTTTGGATACTCCAGGATATGCAGATTTTAGAGGAGAAGTTTTATCAGCTTTAACTGTTTCTGAAGGAGCTGTTATTGTTATAGATGCTAGTGCTGGAATAGAAGTTGGAACAGAAAAAGCTTGGAGATTGTTAGAAGAAAGAAATATACCAAGAATAATATTTATTAATAAAATGGATAAAGGAGCTATAAATTATAAAAAAATTCTTACTGAATTAAAAGAAAAATTTGGTAAAAAAATTGCTCCATTCTGTATCCCTTTAGGAGAAGGAGAAGAATTTAAGGGATTTATAAACGTTGTAGAAAATAAATGTAGAATCTTTACAGGAGATTTATGTGAAGATAGACCTTTAGTAGAACATGAAGATTTTGAAAGTGTAAAAAATCTTCTTGTAGAAGCTGTAGCTGAAACAAGTGAAGAAGCTATGGAAAAATTCTTTAATGGGGAAGAATTTACTCATGATGAAATACAACAAGGACTTCGTAAAGGAGTTGTAAATGGAGATGTAGTTCCAGTAGTTGTAGGTTCTGCTATTGGAGGAATAGGATTCCAAACTTTATTTGAAATGATATATGATTATATGCCTACTCCTGTTGAATCAAAAGGTGGAGAAGTTTTAGGAATAAATCCAGATACTAAAGAGGAAATAATAAGAAAAGTTGACATGCAAGAGCCATTTTCAGCTTTTGTATTTAAAACTATAGTTGACCCATTTATTGGAAAAATATCTTTATTTAAGGTTAATTCTGGAATAGCTACAAAAGATGTAGAAGTTTTAAATGCTAGTCAAAATAAAAAAGAAAAATTAAGTAACCTTTATTTTGTAAGAGGTATAAAACAAAGAGATACAGAAAGAGTAGTGGCTGGAGATATAGCTGCTACTACAAAACTTACATATACAAAAACAGGTGATACTTTATGTGATAAAAATAGTCCAATAGTTTATGAACAAATGAAATTCCCAAGACCTTGTATATTTATGAATGTAATACCTACAAAAAAATCTGATGATGAAAAAATAAGTACTTGTCTTCAAAAGTTATCTGAAGAAGATCCAACTTTAAAAGTTATAAGAAATTCTGAAACTAAAGAATTGTTAATTGGTGGTCAAGGAAAAACTCATCTTGAAATAGTTTTAAGTAAATTATTTAATAAATTCCAAGTACAAGCAACTTTATCTAAACCAAAAGTAGCTTATAGAGAAACTATTAGAAAAGAAGTTTCAGTACAAGGAAAACATAAAAAACAGTCTGGTGGAGCTGGACAATATGGAGATGTATTTATTAAATTTGAACCATTGTATGATAAAGAATATGAATTTGTAGATAATATCAAAGGTGGAGTTGTACCAAAACAATATTTACCAGCAGTAGAAAAAGGATTACATGAAGCTGCACTTAAAGGACCTTTAGCAGGATATCCTGTTATAAACTTTAAAGCAACATTATTTGATGGATCTTATCACCCAGTAGATTCTAATGAAATTTCATTTAAACAGGCAGCAATTCTTGCTTTTAGAAAGGCTATGGAAAGTGGAGCATCACCAGTATTGTTAGAGCCAATTGTAAAAATGGAAATAATAGTTCCTGAAGAATATACAGGAGATGTAATGGGAGATATGAATAAAAGAAGAGGTAAAATTTTAGGAATAGACCCATTAACTTATGGAGAACAAAAAATTTCTGTTGAGGTTCCACAAAAAGAAGTACTAGAATATGCTATTGATTTAAAAGCTATGACTCAATCTAAAGGAAGATTTGAATTTGAATTTTTAAAATATGATTATGTACCAAATGAGGTAGCAGATAAGGTTATTGAAGAAGTTAAAAAAGATAAAGAAGAAAAATAGTATCATAGTATAACCTCAAGAAGAGAGACTTATAGAGAAATCTGAAGGTCTCTCTTTTATTAATAAAAAGTGAAATAAAAAAAGTAATGTTATCAATGCGGGCGAGACATAGATAACATTACTTATGTAGGGAGTATGGGGTTTTGAATTATCCCTTATGAAATAATTATATCATATAATAAAAAAAAAAGTACAGTATTATTTTGAAAAAAGTACACTTTTGAATAAAAAAATATATATTAGTGCATCATTTCAAAACTATAATGTCTGAAAATTATAAAAATGTTTTAATAAAAATATATAATAAAGATAAAAAAATATGTTATAATTTAAATATAAGTTAAATGAATAGAGGAGGGAAAAATGAAATATAATTTTGATGAAATAATTAAACGTGGAAAAAGAAATTCTATAAAATGGAATAGTAAATATTATAAGGCTATGTTTAATAATCATGAAGATTTACTTTCTATGTGGGTAGCAGATATGGATTTTAGAGTATCTGATGGAATACAAAATAGATTAAAAAAACTTATAGATCATGGAATATATGGATATGGAGCAATAGATGATGAATATTATGAGGCAATCATAAGATGGAATAAACTTAGAAATGGTTGGGATATTCCTAAAGAAGCTATATGTCATACTCCGGGAGTAGTACCAGCTATAAATTATATTTTACAAACTTATACAAAAGAAAAGGATAGTGTAATGATATTTACTCCAGTTTATGGACCTTTTAAAAGAAGTATTATAAATAATAAAAGAACTGTAGTAACATGCCCATTATTAAAAGATGAAAATAATAATTATAATTTAGATTTTCAAAAAATGGAAATGTTAATAAAAGAAAAAGATGTTAAAATGATAATCTTCTGTTCTCCTCATAATCCTATTGGGAGAGTATGGAGAAAAGAAGAAATAGAGAAAGTAGCAGATATTTGTTTAAATAATAAAGTTTTAATGATATGTGATGAAATTCATTCTGATTTAATTTTTGGAGATAATAAATTTGTCTCTTATGGAAATTTAGATGAGAAATATTTAGAAAATGGAATTATCTGTAATGCTGTAAGTAAAACTTTTAATCTAGCAGGAATGCAAGTATCTAATATAATTATTCACAATGTTGTATTGAGAGAAAAATATAAACAAACCTTGGCTCTTTATAATATTGGAGCACCAAATGCTTTTGCCATTGAAGCTGTAAAAGGGGCTTATTTAGAAAGTGATGAATGGTATGAAGAAATGAAAGAATATATTTATAGTAATATGGTGTTTGCAAAAGAATATATTGATAAGAACTTACCTAAATTAAAATATAATATACCTCAAGGAACATATTTAGGATGGATAGATTTTAATGCTTATAACTTATATGGAAAAGATATGGAAGATGCTTTTGAAGAGCAAATTAAAGTAGGAATTGATTATGGTCATTGGTTTGGAGAAGAAGGAAAAGGATTTATAAGAATGAATTTTGCTTGTCCTAGAGAGGTTGTAGTAGAAGCTTTAACTAGAATAAAAAAATATATAGATAATATTGAAAAATAATAAAATTTTGTAAGAAATAAAAAAAATAAGGGATATCACATTTTCTAACAAAGAATTTGTGAAATCCCTTATTTATTATTTTAATTAAAAATTTATATGCTTCTTTTTTATTTATAAATTTTTTATAAACTACAAATATCTGTATTTGAAATAACTAAAAATCCTAAATCTTTTATATTAAAAGTCAATTTTCTACAAGCTGGAATATTTCTTTTTCCATCAGTTAATTCATATATAAATTTACATTTTTTAACAGATGGAATATCGTCAAAATTAGAAAAATCTATATCTATATCAAATGATGTAAGGGGATTTCTACTAATTATAACTATGATAAAGTTATCCATTCCTCTATTTTTTCCAAATTGGTCAACTCCATTATCTAAGAAACGAATATATCCATAAATATCTTCATTTAGATAAAACTGTCTAAAATCTCCAGTAGAAAGTAAGGAGTGTTTATTTCTCATTCTTGTTAAAAATTTATACCAAGATAAAATTTCTTGATTCTCTCTACCCCAAGGATAAGTTCTACGATTATCAGGGTCTTTTCCACCTCTCAAACCAACTTCATCTCCATAATAAATAAGAGGAACTCCTGGGAATGTAAGTTGTACAAGGCTAAATAATTTCAATAAATCAAGACCTAATTTTTTTACTAAGTCATCTTTCATAATTAATTTATCTTTATGAAGTCCTCTTTTATAAAGATAATCTTGCATGAACTTTCCTATATCTTCACAAACAGATAATATTCTTTCAACATCATGGCTTCCAATAATATTAGTCAAAGCATAAAAATTTTCTTTTGGATAATTTTCTCTTAAATTCATAAATAATTTACAGACTTTTTCAGCATTTCCTTTATTATAAAAGAAGTCTAAAAGAATTTTTTTGAATGGGTAATTTGTTACAGTATCCAATTCTTCTCCACACATGTATTCTCTTCTTTGGTTATAACTAATTTTATTAGTTGCATCTTCCCAAACTTCTCCAAGAAGAATAGATTCTTTATCTATTTCGTGACATCTTTTTCTTAAAATTTTTAAAAATTCTCCTGGTAATTCATCAGCAACATCTAAACGCCAACCTTTTATACCAACACCCAACCATTTGGCTACTACGCTATCTTCATCTCTTATAATATAATCTAAAAAACTAGGATTTAATTCATTTACACAAGGCAAATCATCATTTCCCCACCATGAAACATATTCATTTGGATAATTTTTAAAGGTATACCAATCATAATATGGTGAACCTACAGAATTATAAGCTCCTACTGAATCATAATGATTAAATCTATTAAAATATTTACTATCCCTACCTGTGTGACTAAATACTCCGTCTAGTATAACATTGATATTATTTTCTTTTAAAGTAGTTATTAAACTATTAAAATCTTCTTCTGTTCCTAATATAGAATCTACTTTTTTATAATCGCCAGTATCATATCTATGATTACTAGCAGCTTGGAAAATTGGGTTTAAATATATTAAATTTATTCCTAACTCTTTAAAGTAATCTATTTTCTTTTCTATTCCTTTAAAATTTCCGCCAAAAAAGTCCCAACGAAGAATTTCTCCTTGAGCTCCCTTTATATAAATGGGAGTATCGTACCAATTTCCATAGATAAAAGTATTCTCTTTTTGTGCTGACAAATTTCCATAAGGGTTTCCATTAAAAAATCTATCTGGAAAAATCTGATAGATAATGGATTCTTTATACCAATCAGGTGTCTTACTATCTGGATAAAAAGTTGTCATTTGATAACTACGAGGATTATTAGAATAAACTTGACCGATTCCACCTAGTCCATCATAATTATTTCCATAATATTTGAATTCACCATTTTTTAAAATAATTTCAAAGTAATAAAAAACAAGTCTAGGCTTATCTTCAACTTTATAAGTGTATGTGTATATATCATCAGGTTCTCCTAGATTTTTTTTACATGTCATATGATATCTATATTCTCTTGGAGGTTGAGATATATCTAAATTATCTATAAAAAAATGGATAAATACAGAATCTATCATAGCTTTTTCATTTATTTTTATATTAAAAGTAACTGACTCATTACAAGGAGCAGCACCAAAAATAGACTTATAATTTGTATCTTGTGAGTTAAAAAATATATAATTATCATCCCAAGCTAAATTTAAAAGTTCTACCATAGTTATTCCCCCTTAATTATATGTAATTTTATATAGTTATATTATAAAATAAATTTTTTAAAATGTATATAAAAAAATTAATAAACTATTAAAATAATGTTATATAATTTTCTTAATAAAAATAAGAGGTTATTGTGTTTTTTACAATAACCTCTTTACTATTTTATCTTAAAATTATATTTTTTAATCAAGAGTTTGGCTAGTAACCATAAGAACAGGAACTACTTGTTTCTTTCTAGAAATAATTCCATTAAGCCATACAATATTATTTTCTAGTTTTACATCAAAAGCTTTTTCTACTAAATTTTGTTTTTCTCCTACGGCTAAGAAATAAGAACCAGACTTAATAATATCTGTAATTATTAATATTGATAGAGAATAATCATGAATTTCATTATTGACATTCATTATATCTTCAAAATCTTTTTTCTTTTCTAAAATACCTTCAATGTCTACAGTATTTATTTGAGATATAGAAATTTTTACTCCATTCATTGTAAATTCTTTCATATCTATAGATAAGATATCTTGTGAAGTCATATTTTTTAATGAAGTTCCAGCTATTAACATCTTCATTCCATAAGCTTCAAAATCAGTTTCTCCACAAAGTTTTGAAAGCTCTTTTACAGCTTCAATATCTTTAGTTGTACAAGTAGGTGACTTAAAAAGAAGTGTATCTGAAAGAATAGCACTCATCATAAGTCCAGCCATTTCTTTAGATGGTGTAATTCTAGCAGCTTTATATAAATCATAGATGATTGTAGAAGTACATCCAACTATTTCAGCATTTATTTGTACAGGTTCATCTGTTATAAAGTTTCCAAATTTATGATGGTCAACTACTTGAAGAATTTTTGCATCTTGTAATCCATCTACAGATTGTTCTTTTTCATTGTGGTCCACTAAAATAACTTTTTTTCTTGTGAAGTTAATTAAATTTTTAGTTCTAATAGTTCCATAAACTGTTCCATCTTTTTTTGTAACAGGGAAATTTGTTTGTGTTGCTTCTTTCATAATATCTCTTATATCATGTAAAAATTCATCTATTTTAAAAGAATAAAATTTTTCTTTTGGAATGATAGACGAAACAGAAAGAGATTGACTTATAAGGCTTATAATCTTAAATAGATTTGAATGAACTCTCATAATAGCACACTCAGAAGTTACTCTTGGGCTTATAAAATCTTCTTCACTACAAGAAACTATAATGACTTTAGCTCCTGCTTTTATAGACCTATCAATTCCATCAGCTATATAAGTTGTAACAACTATATCTCCTGGTAAAACCTCATCAAGTTCTGAAACTGATTTTAAATTTCCTTGAATAATTCCAGAAGGATAGTTTCCACTTACAATTTCACCTTTTAATACATTCATTAAGTTTTCATAAGTCGTAGTATATTTACTAAATAAATCTGAATGCTCTAAGTTAAGATAAGTATTAGCTATATCTGATACATGTAATAAACCTTTTAATTGTCTATTTTCATCAATTACAGGTAAGCTTGAAAAGTTTTCTTTAGTCATGATATCTAAAGCACCTTTTAAAGAATCATTAATAGATAAAACTTTTTTTTCTACTCTTGTTAAGTCAGAAATTTGTGCGCTAACTGTAGATAAAAATTTAGGTTTTTCTATATTAAAATAATCTAGTACAAAATTTGTTTCATTATTAGTTTCACCTAATCTACAAGGGACTGCTTCTTCTCCAAGTTGATTTTTTAAATTTGCTAAAGCAATAGAAGAACATATAGAATCTGTATCAGGGTGCCTATGTCCAAAAACTAATATAGGGTCCATAAAAATCCTCCTTTATAATTTATCTCAATATATTAGTATTATAACCTATATTTTAAGAATGAGCAAATTATTTTAATAAAAAAGATTCTTTTCTAAATATAAGTAAAAACTAAAATTATAGTTAAATAAAAAAATTTGTTATAATAGTTGAAATATGTTATACTAGAAAATGGAAGGTGAAGTATGAAAGAGAATATTGCATTAATAGGCTTTATGGGTAGTGGGAAAACTACTGTAGGTAGAGCTTTAGCAAAAGCTTTAGAAATGAAATTTGTAGATATAGATAAAGAAATTGTAAAACTTGAAAAAAGAAGTGTAGCTGAAATTTTTCAAGAAAATGGTGAAGAATATTTTAGAGAGCTTGAAAGAAAAATAATAGATAAAGAATCTAGAGATAATAATATAGTTATTTCTACTGGCGGAGGAGTAATTATAGATAATGAAAATATAAAAAAATTAAAAAATACATCTTTTGTTGTATATCTTAACTGTGATATAGATTGTATTTTTGAGAGAGTAAAAAATAAAAAACATAGGCCTCTTTTAAATGTTGATGACCCTTATAAAAAAATTGTAGAATTATATAATAAAAGAGAAATTCTTTATAAAATATCTTGTGATTTTAGTGTGGATATAAATAGTAACAGTTACCTTTATGATACTGTAGAGAAAATAAAAAACAAATATATCAATAGTTAGTAGGAGGAAGAAAATGGGTAAATTAGAAGGAAAAAAAGTGTTTATTACTGGAGCAACAGCTGGTATTGGAAAAAGTTGTGCTATGAAGTTTGCTGATGAAAAGGCTCGTTTAATCCTAATGGTTAGAAATGAAGAAAAAGGAAAAAAATTAGTAGAAGAGATAAATATAAAATATCCTGAAGTAGAGGTAATTTTATTAATAGGAGATGTAAGAGATGGAAAAGTTTGTGAAGAACTTGTAAATTCACTACCAGAAGAATTAAAAGATATAGATATATTGGTAAATAATGCTGGATTAGCTAAAGGTTTAAATAAAGTTTATGAAAATTCTATTGAAGATATTAATACAATGATAGATACAAATATAAAGGGACTTTTATTTGTTACAAGAGTTATTGTACCTCTTATGGTAAAATACAATAAAGGGCATATTATAAATTTAGGTTCTGTAGCTGGAGTTAATGCTTATGCTGGAGGAGGAGTTTATTGTGCTACAAAAGCTGCTGTTAAATTTATATCTGATGCTTTAAGACTTGAACTTATAGAAACTCCAGTAAAAGTTACAAATATTCAACCAGGAATAGTAGAAACAGATTTTAGTTTAACAAGATTTAATGGAGATGTTGAAAAAGCAAAAAATGTTTATAAGGGAATTGAAGCTTTGACTCCAGATGATATAGCTGATATAATAGTTTCTACTGCTAGTTATCCAAATAGAGTGCAAGTATCAGAAGTAACTATTGTGGCTCAAAATCAAGCTGATAGTAGGGCTATTTATAAAAAATAGAAAAAAATGAGGATGTTGAAATTCAACACCCTCTTTTTTATTTTAATGAATAAAATATTTTTGTAATTTTGTTGTAGATAATGTAAGTACAATTGCAAATCCTATAAATAATACGGATAAAGCATTTATTACAGGAGATACCCCAATTCTTATCATAGAATAAATTCTAAGTGGTAATGTAGTAGAACCTGGTCCAGCTACAAAGAATGTTGCCACAAAATCATCAAAAGATAGAGTAAAAGCAATTAAAAATCCAGAAATTATTGCTGGGATAAGAAGTGGTAATATTATTTTTTTCAAAGTTTGAAATTCTGTAGCTCCTAAATCATAGGAAGCTTCTACTAATGAATAATCAATTTCAGCTAATCTTGATAAAACTATAAAAAGAACAAATGGAATGTTAACTGTTGTATGAACTATTATAATACTCATAAGTCCAAGTTGTAGTTTTACAGTTACAAATAATATTAATAATGAAACTCCCATAATTATTTCAGGAACAATTAATGGTAAAAATACGATTATTTTTAAATATTTTTTAAATTTAAAATTATGCCAATGAAGTCCTATAGCTCCTAAAGTTCCAATGATTGTAGAAATTGAACTAGAAATTAGAGCTATGAACACACTATATCTAAAAGCTCTCCAAAGTTCATTAGAATAAAGGAAAAGCTCTTTATACCATCTTAAAGAAAAATTTTGCCATACCATAGCTTTACTATCATTAAAAGAATAAATTACTAAGACTATAAGTGGTAAATAGAAAAATATCATAGAAAATAAAAAGAAAAATAATGATGTTCTCCTTTTATCCATTTAACTCACCTCTCTCTTGTTTTATAAGTCCTATTACAAGGATTATAATTGTAACTAAAATAAGCACAGATGAGATAGTAGAAGCCATTGGCCAGTTTCTTGTTTCTGTTAGATGACGAGCTATAACATTACCTAGGAATATAGAATTTGTTCCTCCAACAAGTTTTGGAACTATATAAGAACCTAACATAGGAACAAAAGTAAAAATACTAGCTGTCATTATACCATTTTTTATATTAGGTAAAAATATTTTAAAGAAAGATTGTTTATTAGTAGCACCCAAATCTCTGGCAGCTTCCATAAGAGAAAAATCAAATTTATCTATAGTAGCATATAATGGTAATATTGCAAATGGTAAACTTGTATATACAGAAATTAATATTACAGCCCAAGTATTGTAAAGAAATTGTATAGAGTTATCTATAAATCCAAATTTTTTTAATAACATATTAATAAATCCATTACTTCCCAAAATTGCCATCCAAGCATATATTCTTATAAGAAAATTTGTCCAAAATGGAATTATTATTAAATAAATAAGTTTTTCTTTGTATTTAGAACGAACAATAAAATATGCTGTAGGTATTGCAATAATTATTGTAATTACAGTTACTAATATACTTATAAAAAGAGTTTTATAAACAATTGATAAAAATATTGGATTTTTAAAAATATTAAAAGATTCAAGAGTAAATTTTAATTCTACTCCACCATAAATACCCTTTTTTAGAAAAGAATATACCAAAACAATAAGCATAGGGATTAAGAAGAAAGCTGTTAGCCATATTGTTATAGGTACAGTATAAAGAATACCTTTTTTATTATTTTTCATTTTACTTTACCTCAACAAGATAACTATCTTCAAAGTTCCATGATATAAATGCTTCTTCATCCCAGCTTACATCTGTATCATCATCTTCAAAGAAAATGTCATGTTGTTTAAATGCTTTTATAAGTAAGTTTTTATCTCCATTTACCCATGTAAAATATTTACTTTGGAAACCTGTATAAATAACTTCATCAACATAAACACTCAATGTATTATATTTCCAGTTTAAATTTTCAGGTTTTTTCTTAGTAACTTTTATTTTTTCAGGTCTAACTGATACTACAACTTTATCTCCTACTTTTACATTTCTATCCATTTCAAAAAGAATTTCTCCAAAATTAGGATTTACAAGAGTAGCACAAGTATCACCATTTATTTTTATAACTTCTCCTTCAATGAAATTATTTTCTCCTATAAAATCAGCAACAAATATATCTGCTGGAGATTCATAAACTTCTGCTGGAGTTCCAACTTGTAAAACATTTCCTTGATTCATAATAGCTATTCTATCAGAAATAGAAAGAGCTTCTTGTTGGTCATGAGTTATAAATATAAATGTAATTCCAACTTCCTCATGAATATTGTCTAACTCAATAAGTAAATTTTGTCTAAGTTTAGCATCTAATGCTGATAAAGGCTCATCTAAAAGTAATACTTCAGGTTTGTTTATAAGTGCTCTAGCAATAGATACTCTTTGTTGTTGTCCTCCAGATAATTGATTTGGTTTTTTATTTGCATGTTCTTCTAAGTCAATCATCTTTAACATTTTAGCAACTTCTGTTTTTATATATTCTTCATTTTCTTTTTTTAATCTTAAAGAAAATGCTATGTTTTCAAATACAGTCAAATGAGGAAAAAGAGCATATTTTTGAAATATAGTATTTATAGGTCTTAGATTTGGGGGCAACTTGGTTATCTCCTTATCTCCTAAATAAACTATACCAGAGTCAGGCTCTGTAAATCCAGCAAGAATTCTTAAAAGAGTAGTTTTTCCACATCCAGAAGGACCTAAAATAGAAAAGAATTCTCCTGGCTGAATATTTAAATTAATATTCTTTAAAACTTGAACTCCGTCAAAAGTTTTTGAAAGATTCTCAATAGAAATACCTTTTTTTTCCACTTATCAACCTCCTAATTACATTATTAAAAATTGTTAAATTCTATAGTACATCCTTATTATTTTATCATATTTAAAAAAAAATTACAAATTATTCTTTATTAATAAAAAAATTATATTGACATAAATCAAAAAAATAGATAAAATACATATGTAATTTGTTTATTTTTTTTAAAATTTTTGATATACTATTCTTAGAAAGATGGAAGCGGCAGAAAACTGGTGTTTTCAACAGTCTTCAAAACTGTATTGGTGGGACATAGTTCCATGATAGGTTCGATTCCTATACGCTTCCGCCATAATAATTAATAAGAGGTGTCAAGTAAATGGATATTCAAAAAGAAGTATTAAAATATAGAGAACAATTAATCTCATCACTTCAAGAATCAATTCAAATAAAAAGTGTTGAAGAAGAACCAAAACCTGGAATGCCTTTCGGTGAAGGACCAGCTAAAGCTTTACAACATTTTTTAAAAGTAGGAGAAGAATTAGGATTTAAAGCTGAAAATTTTGATAATTATGTTGGACATATAATTTTTGGAGAAGGAGAAGAATCTTTAGGAATATTAGGGCACGTTGATGTTGTACCAGAAGGAACTGGTTGGGATTATCCGCCTTATTCTGGAATGATTGTTGATAATAAAATGTATGGTAGAGGGACTTTAGATGATAAAGGGCCTTTAATGATATGTCTTTATGCAATGAAATGTTTAAAAGATATGGGAGTTCCTCTAAAAAAACAAATTAGAATGATAATTGGAGCAAATGAAGAAACAGAATGGGGTTGTATGAAACATTATTTTGATACATTAAAAATGCCTGAGCCTACTTTATCATTTACACCAGACAGTAGTTTTCCTGTTACTTTTGCAGAAAAAGGAATATTAAGAGGACTTTTAAAAATAAAATGTGATGACAATTTTTCTATTCAAGGAGGAAAAGTATTTAATGCTGTTCCTGAAAAAACTTTTTTAACTTTACCTTTAGAATATAAAAATCTTATTATAGAAGAACTAGAAAAATATAATTTTGCAAATGAATATAAAATAACTTGTGAAGAAAAAGATAATAAATTAGAGCTTATTTCTTATGGGAAGGCAGCCCATGCTGCTCATCCAGAATTAGGATATAATTCTCTTTCGGCGTTATTATCATTTATTTATGTTACTGGAATAAAAATTACAGGACTTTCTCAAATGGCTAAATATTTTGGAGAAAATATAAAGCTTGAATTTAATGGAAAATCAGCAGGACTTTATTTTAAAGATGAGCCTTCTGGTGAAATAACTATGAATTATGGAAAAGCGTATGTTGAAGATGGATATTTATATGTATCTCTTGATACAAGATATCCTGTTACATTAAAAGTCGAAGAACTAGAGAATAAATTATTTGCATTACTTAATAAATATGGAATTGAATTTGTTGGTGGAAAAAAAGAAACTCCTTTATATGTTAAAAAAGATAGTTTCTTAGTACAAGAACTTACAAATATTTATAAAGAGATTACAAAAGATGAAGATTGTGAACCTATTGCTATAGGTGGTGGAACTTATGCTAAGGCTGTTAAAAATTGTGTAGCTTTTGGAGCATTACTTAAAGAAACACCTGATACAATGCATCAAAAAAATGAATGTATTCCTTTAGAAACTTTGGATACATTATTAAAAATATACATAGAAGCAATCTATAGATTAGCTAAATAATTAGGAGGAAAAATGAATAGAATTGAAGGAAAAGTAGCTTTAGTTACAGGAGGAGCTGCTGGAATAGGAAGAGCAATAGTTGAAAGATTTGCTGCTGAAGGAGCAAAAATGGTTATTGCTTGTGATGTAAATCCATGTGAATATGAACAAGAAAATGTTGTTGGAAAAATATTAAATGTTACAGATAGAGAAGGAATTAAAGCTTTAGTTAAAGAAATAGTTGATACATATGGAACTATTGATATTTTAGTAAATAATGCTGGAATAACAAAAGATGGTCCTTTTTTAAGAATGAGTGAAGAGCAATGGGATGCTGTTATTAATATAAACTTAAAAGGTGTATTCAATGTAACTCAAGCTGTAGCACCTGTAATGACTAAGGCTAAAAAGGGTTCTATTATAACTTTATCTTCAGTTGTTGGTTTATATGGAAATATTGGGCAAACTAACTACTCTGCTACTAAAGCTGGAGTTATTGGAATGACTCAAACTTGGAAAAAAGAGTTAGCTAGAAAAGGAGCTCAAATTAGAGTTAACTGTGTTGCTCCTGGATTTATTCAAAGTCCAATGACTGATAAATTATCAGAAAAAGCTGTTGAAGGAATCTTAAGTGGAGTACCATTACAAAGAATGGGAACTAAAGAAGATGTAGCTAATGCTGTATTATTCTTGGCAAGTGATGAATCTTCTTATATTACAGGAGCAGTTTTACCAATTTCTGGAGGGCTTTCATTCTAATTTATAAAGAAATAAAATTAAAAGACTATTACAAAATTTTGTAATAGTCTTATTTTTTTCATTTATTTTAAAAAGTTTTTATATTCTTTTGAAGTAAACTTAGGATTTCCTTTTTTATATTTAAAAGTATTTTTTTGATTTACTACTTTTATATTTGCATTTATTATTCCTTTATCTAAAGAAGAAATTTCAGAAAATGCTTTTTTACTTAAATCTAGTGTTCTACCATATTTTTCAAATCCACCTCTATCTGTAACTACTACTTTAACAGATTTATTATTTTCTTTATTAGTTATTTTTAAAACTGTTCCAAAAGGATATTTGTTAGAAGCACATGTATATTGTTTAGAATCAAAAATATATCCACTAGCTGTTAATTTTCCCTCAAATCCCTTTCCATACCAACTTACTTTATCAGCATATATTGAAATTGATAAAATTACCATTAATAAAATAATAAAAGTTTTTTTCAAATTTATCCTCCTATTTATTTTTTTGATTTTTAGCTATCTTTGGCAAAATAAATCCAAGTCCAATTAAAACTATTGGTGTAATAATATTTAATGAAATTTGAAACATCCATTCAGTAGAGAATAATTCTATATTTTTAGGGAAGATTCCCATTAAACAAGCAAAGGCTGTAAATGAAAAACACCAAATTCCAATTAAAGTTGCTATTTTATCATTATTTATAAATTTATAAGTAGCATTTTCTACAAGAGTTTTATTTTTTATAAATCCTCTAAGTCCAATATAGGCAACGAAAACCCATAAATATCTTAATGGCATAACTATTGAATTTAAATCTAATAACCAGTTATAAAGATTATTCATATCCCTGATTCCGAAAGCTGGAATTATAATTAATATTCCTACAAGGATAGCAGTTAATTTATATCCTGTAATTGGAGCACCATATTCATTAGTTTTTGTAAATGATTTTGGTATAAAATCTTTATTTCCCTCTCCAATTAATATTTTTAATGGAGCGTCTATTGAAAACATTAGAGCTGAAATTTGACCTAGGGCATTAGCAATAGCATATAATATCATTAAAAAATTTCCTACACCATAGTATTCTCCTAATAATTTAAAAGCATAGTATTGTCCATTCATTTTTAAGTCTGCTGGAATATCTCCACTGTTAAACATTATTCCCATAGCAAGGGAACCTAAAAGAGCTGACATAGCCACAGATAAAGCTAATATTAACATTCCTTTTGGAAAGTTTTTATTAGGATTTTCTACTTCTTTAACATATGGAGAAATTTTTTCGCAACCTCCAACAGCAAAAACCAACATTGATAAAGTTGTAAAATATGTAAAATCAAATTTTGGTAAAAATGTTGACAAACTCCAATCTACTGTTGCTGAACTTGCTCCTACTATTGATGGTGCAGCTACTGTTAAAAGAATATATAAAATTCCCATAAAAAACATGGAAGTTCCAGCAAGAGCTCCTATTCTTTTTAATGAATTAATTCCTTTTGATGATAACCATAAAAAAAATAAGAAAATTACCAATACTATACTTTGTAATACTAGTGAATTTATTCCTTTTATCATATCTCCATTTTGGTAAAATACCCAGCTTAAAGCAACTAAAGCATTTTGTGGTTTTTGAGCAAGGTATGGAATATGTACTATCCAATAAGTCCAACCAGCTAAATATGCTATCATTGGTCCATAAGTTGAGCCAACCCAACTTGAAACTCCTCCAGATTGCTTTTCAAAAACAGAACCCATTTCCCCTACCATTAAAGCATATGGTAAAAAGTAAAAAGATAAGATTAGTAGCCATGATATTACAACTGTGAGTCCTTGATTGGCATAGTTATTGACAACGTTTCCGAAGCCCCAAACTACTGTAAATCCCATCATTGCTAAAGTACGCCAATTAAGTTTTTTTTCCTTCATTTTTCTCTCCTTCACATTTCAATTTTTTTATAATTTCCCAAAAAATATCAATGACTTGAAAATTATATCATAATTTTTAGATTTTAAAAAGTTTTTTATAAAATATATTAAAAGTAAAAAAGAAACTATTATAAATTTTTTATTTTTAATATAACAGTTTCTTTTTCTTGAGATTAATTTTTATTTTAATAATTTAATAGAGGATATTTTTTATAATTATTACTATTTTGTATCCTTTTTACAACGGATAAGACCAATTCCATCACCAAAAGGTAATAATGTAAAATCATAATTTTCATAAAGATAATTTATAAATTCATCTAATTTTCTAACAATAGTTTTAAATCTTTTTGGATATTCTTTGTATAAATATCCTCTGAACATAATATTATCAATAAAAACTATTCCACCATCATTAAGCATTTTATAAGAATCTTCAAAGAATTTTTTATATTGTCCTTTAGAAGCATCTATAAATATAAAATCAAACTTATCATTTAATTTTTCTATTTCAGCTGTTGCATCACCTAATATCATTTTTACATTTTTCAAAGAAGCTTTTTCAAAGTTTTTCTTGGCTTCATTAAATCTTTCTTCATCAATTTCAATAGTTGTAAGAATTCCACCATTTTTTTCAATAAGTCTTCCCATTAAGATTCCTGAATATCCAATAGCAGTTCCTACTTCTAAAATATTTTTAGGGTTAGTAATTTTTATCATAAATTCTAAATATTTTGCAACTTCTTTTGTTACTATAGGGATATTATTTTCTTTAGCATATTCTTCAAGTTCTAATATAAGTTCATCTTTTTCTTTTATTTTATTAATTATATATTCATTAGCTTCTTTTAATTCTTCTAACAATTTTTTCTCCTTATTTTAACTAATTTTTACAAGTCTTGCTATATAGAAATTATCTACAATTTCCTCTCTATAATCTATTAAAAATCCTCCAACTTCGTCATATTCTCCTAAAACATTTTCTGGAATTTCAACTTTTATACTTTGGAAATTTTTATGATTTTCTAAGAATTTTTTTACATTTAAAGTATTTTCTTCTTTTGTAATAGTACAAGTACTATAAACTAGTTCTCCACCAACAATTAAATTATTACTTACACTTTCTAAAATTTCATATTGTAAATTAGAAAGTTCTTCTACATTTTCAAAATTTTTATTGTATAGAGCTTCTGGTTTTTTTCTAATAACTCCATATCCACTACAAGGAGCATCAACTAAAATTTTATGAAATTTTTTTCCTTGTTCTTTTATTTTTCTAGCATCAAGTTTTACAGCCCTTATAATATCTATACCCATTTTTTTACTATTTTCTTCTATAAGTTTAATTTTATGAGGATAAATATCAAGAGAAAGAATTTCTCCTTTATTTTTCATAAATTCAGCTATTAAAACACTTTTACTTCCAGGAGCTGCACAAGAATCTAAAACTATATCATTTTCTTTTGGATTTAAATTTTTTACAGATAGATATGAAGCAGCATCTTGGGCAATTATTTTTCCATTTTTAAATTCATCAAAATATATTACAATTCCAGAATCTAAATAATAAACTGTATCAACTTTTTTTATAATATTTATATCTTTTTCTTTTAAAAGATTTTCAAATTCTTCACAAGAATATTTAAGAGTATTAACTCTAACAGCCATATAAGGTATTTTTTTCAAAGAGATTAAAACTTTTTCTGTATTTTTTCCATATTCTTCAAAAATTTTTTCACAGAACCATTTAGGATATGAATAAAGAATATCATAAGCTTTTTCATTTTTTAATTTTTCTAAAATTTCATCTTTTTCTCTGTCATAATTTCTTAAAACGCCATTTATAAATCTTCCTACAGGAACACTAAATTTTTTCTTTGTAAGCTCTGTAGCTTCCCAAATAACACCTTTTGTATCACTATTCATAAAAGTCATTTGATATATAGAAATTCTAAAAAGTTGTCTTTGCCACTCTTTTTTTATCTCTTTTACCTTTTGATTTATAACATAATCTAAAAATATTTTATTTCTAATAACCCCATAAAAAACTTCAGTTATAAAACCTCTTTCTTTTGGACTTAAAGTATTTTCTTTAAAATATTCATTTAAAGCTATATTAGAAAACTTTCCTTGTTCTACTTCTGACAATAAAACTATTATCCTTTGTTTTATATTCAAGATACCCTCCTGATTAATTATTTTTTTCTAATTTATATAATAAATTTCCTACAAACATTGCTAAGATTCCTCCTGAAAGTTTTGCAACAATTACAGGAACAACCATAGACTTTTCAATTCCAGCTGTAAATCCCAAATGACTTCCGAATACAAAAGCGCCACTTACAGAAAAAGCAATATTCATTATTTTTCCTTTAGGGTCCATATCTTTTACTAAAGCAAGCATTGGAATATTGTGAGCAAGACAAGCTATAAATCCAGCTACAGAATTTTCATTTACATCTAAAATTTTTCCAATTTTTATTAAAAATTTTTTGAATATATTTGTTATAAAATATACAAGAGGAAAAGCTCCTGATAAAACCATAGCAATTTTACAAACTGTTTCACCAGCTTCTAAAGCTGAAATCATATTTTTTACTATAACTACACCTGTCAAGATTCTAATGCTTTCTAAAGCAAATCCTATTGTTATTAATATTGTAATAATTTTTCCAAAAATTAAGAAACCACTAGCTATTTTTTTAGGATATTTAAAAAGTAAAAGTCCTAAAATTATAGTTAATATGAAAGTAGGGATTAAGTTTAAAATTAAAAATTTTATATTAAATCCTGCTACTAATCCACCTAAGAAACAACCGAAAGGAACTGTAATTATTCCAGCTAAAATTCCTTTTGAAAGATATTTTTCATCTTCTTTTTTTATCATTCCCATTGATACAGGAATAGAAAAAGAAAGAGTTGCCCCTAAAGTAGCACTTAATATTAAACCTCCTAAATATCCACCCTCTTTAGTATGAGCTAATTCCATTCCTAAAGAATAACCTCCCATATCATTGGCAAGAATTGTTCCAGGAAAAAGTCCAGGGTCGATACCAAAAAAGTTATATAAAGGAGAGATAATTGGATTTAAAAAATTGGCAATTACAGGAGAAAGACAAATTATTCCTATCATAGAAAGTCCTAAAGAACCCATTGCCATTATTCCCTCTTCAAATTTTTTTCCATAACCTAGTTTATTTCCAAAAATTCTATCAATAGCTCCAACTATCATAAATAATATCATAATATATATAATTAAATCATTTATTTGCATTTTTTCCCCTACTTAAAATATTCTTTATATATGATACCGTAATTTTAAATGAATGTCAAACTATCTAAAAATTTTATTTTATTAAAAATAAATGTTTTTATATGTTGACTTTTTTATGAATGCAAGGTATACTATTAATATCAAAATGTTAAAATAAAATACATTTCTAATTCACTTTTTTTCAAGGAGGCGGTTATGATGGTTAATCAATACAATGGTGAAGGAAAAAAAGAAGGTTTATGGGTAAAATACTTTGAAAATGGTAAAGTAAAAGAGGAAAAAAACTATGTAAATGGAGTTAGAGAAGGTGAATATAAATGCTACTATTCTAATGGACAAGTAGAGACTAGAAAACATTACAAAAATGGAAATTTAGATGGAGTTTATGAAACTTTCCTATCTAATGGAGCTAGAGATACTGTTTATCATTTAGTTAATGGAGAAATGGTTGGAAGATACGAATCTTTCTATCCAAATGGACAAACTAAAAAGCTTGTAGAATATGTAGATTCTAAAAATACAAAAACAAATTTATCTTTCTATATGGACGGAAAAGTTCAAAAAGATTGTAATATAAAAGATGGAAAACTTTCAGGAGCTTATAAAGAATACTATTCTAATGGACAGTTATATATATGTGCTTTCTATGAAAATGGTGAATTAAATGGTGAATATAAAGAATATGATGAAAGTGGAGCTTTAGTAAAAGATTGCGTTTACAAAAATAATAAAATAGAAAAATAATTATTAATAAAAGAGGTTTTGTGGATACAATACCTCTTTTTTATTGTATATAAAAAAATTATAGAAAAACATACTTATCTTTCTATAATTTTATGATATATTATTATTGAGGTGATATTTTTATGATAATCAAAAAATTAAAATCTCTCAATAATAAGATTGATGATTTTCTTTGTGAAGATACAAAGTCTATATTAGAAAAAATACATCTTATTTTTAAAGAGAAGAATTTTCAAGGATATTTAGTTGGAGGAATTATAAGAGATATTTTTCTTTCAAAAAATACTTTAGACATAGATATAGTATCTCCAAATTTTTTAGAAATTGGAAATTATATAATAAATAATTTTTCTGTGGAAAAATATAGAATAAATGAAAACTTCTTAACTTTTAATATAAAACTTACAAATGGAATTAATATAGATATAGCTTCTCCTAGAAATGAAGTTTATCCTTTTTCTGGAAGTTTACCAATAGTTTCATTTTGTGATATAGAAGATGATGTTGCTAGGAGAGATTTTTCTATAAATTCTATTTATTTAAATTTACAAGATTTTAAAATTTTTGATAAATTTAATGGAATTGAAGATATAAAAAATAAAAAAGTAAAGATTTTACATAATAAAAGTTTTTATGATGACCCTACCCGTATTTTACGAGGAATTAAATTTGCTAGTAGATATAATTTTTCTTTTGATAAAGGAACAGATTTATTAATAAAAAAAGCAGTAGATGAAAATTATTTAGAAAATATTTCAAGTGATAGACTTAGAAATGAACTTTTACTTTTATTTAAAGAAAAAAATATAGAATCAATTTTATATTTTTTAAAAGATTATAATATTTTAAATTTTTTAAATATTAATATAGATATAAAAAAAATTAAAGAATATATAGACTTTTATAACTCACTTAATGAAAAGATAAAAGAAAAGTTTTTTATTGATTATTTTGAAAATTTTCTTTTTATAATTCTATTTTTTTCTTTAAATAATCAAAATAGGGAGAATTTATTTAAAAAATTTAATATTTCTAAGAAAAAAATTAGAAAAATAAACGAATTTTTCTTTTATTACCTTGATATTTCTACCTTTTAAATGATATAATAAAATTAGGTGTGGTTTATTTAGGAGAGGTGAGATGTAATGAAAGAAGAATATTCGATTAAAACTAGAGAGAATTTTTGTACAGAAATTAGTATACCGGGATCTAAATCTATGACTACAAGAGCTTTGATTCTTGCTTCTTTATCAGAAAATCCTGTTATACTTAAAAATCCACTTTTTAGTGAAGATATAGTTCAAATGATAGAGTGTCTTACTAAATTAGGAAATAAAATTTTAGTTTCTGATGACAAAAAATATATTAAAATATCTGGAAATAAAAAAAGAGAATTTGGAAAAAAAACTTTACATGTAGGTAATTCAGGTTCTGTTATGAAATTCTTAATTTCCTATATTGCAACAGGAAAAGGAGAAATAACTATAGATGCTTCATCTAGAGTTACAAGTAGACCTATTCGTGAATTTGTAGACAGTATGAGAGAATTAGGACTTGAAATAGAGTATTTAAAAAAATCAGGCTTTTTACCTATAAAAATATATTCTCAAGGAACAAAATCTAATATTATAAAAGTTCCAGGAAAAAATAGTAGTCAGTATCTATCTTCTGTGTTACTTTCTGCTTCACATTTTAATAGTGATATAGAGGTATTAACATCTCATAAAATTAGTTCAAAATCATATATAGATATAACTCTAAAAATGTTACATGATTTTGGAGCAAAAATAGAAAAAACAGAAAATGGATATTTAGTTAAAAAAACTAATTTTGACACAGTAAAAGGCTACCTTATAGAAGGTGATATGGCTTCTGCTTCGTATTTTTTAGCAGCAGCCCTTATAACTAATAGTACAATAAAAATAAATAATTTTTCATATAATAGTATTCAAGGAGATTATAAATTCCTTGAAATTATGGAAGAACTAGGACTTAAAATTATTGAAAGAACTAAAACTTCTATTACAGTTCAAGGTGTTGAATCTTATGAGGGATTCTCTCTTGACCTTAATAGAACTCCAGACCTTGTTCCTACTCTTTCAATAGTGGCATTATTTGCAAATTCTCCTTCAGAGATACATAATGTTGCAAATTTAAGAACAAAAGGAAATGATAGATTAAATTCTATTCGTACAGAACTTAAGAAAATATATGGAAGTGTTACAGACCTTCCAGATGGAATAAAAATTATTCCTAAAAAAGCAGGAACTTATAAAGGTGGAGTTATGGAAACATATAATGACCACAGATTAGCAATGAGTTTTTCATTAATAGGGCTTAAAGTAAGTGGAATATCACTTGCTAATAGTCATTGTGTGTCTAAAGTTTTCCCTAACTTTTTTGAAGAATTTGAAAATATATATAAATAATTATTTATGGAGGAAATATGGGATTATTCTTTAACAAGAATCTTGAAGTTAAAATAGAGGAATTAAGTAATAAAATAGAAGAGTTAAATAATAAGATAAGAACCTTAAATAATATTATTGCAGAAAAAGATCAAGAGGTAGATATATTAAAATTAAAGTTAAAACATAGTGAAGAAAGTTCACTTTCTGTAGAGTCTTTTGAATACTTACAAGAACAAATAAGAGTTTTAACTTCAGAAAAACAAACTCTTACTAATAAAATTCAAGTCCTTGAAAAAAGTTTAGGTGATTCTAAAAATTCTATTCTTTCTATGGGTCAACTTGAAATTATGGAAAAAAATCTAAAAAAGACTAAAGAAGAAAATAAAATTCTTAGTGAAAAAGTAAATATTTTAGAGATGAAAGTTAAAGAAGTAGAAAATTCTTCTGTTTCTCCTAAACAAATGGAAATTATGGAAAAAAATCTAAAAAAAGCTAGAGCAGAAAATTTAGAATTACAAGAAAAACTTTCTTATTATCAAGAAACAGCTAAAGAGGTTGTTAAAATTCAAGTTGAGCAAAGACCTATGGAATTTTCTGAAAATGCTATTTTCCTAGATAAGTTTAAATATAAAATTTTAATTGAAGATTTCTTTGAAGGAACAAAATTTAAAGAAATACGTGAGTTTCTTCTAAAAAAAGATTATGTATTTTTAAATGATATTAAAAATTTTAAAGAAATTGAAGGGCTTGATAAAAAGAAAAATTTCAAAGCTGCTTGTTTAAAAGTTCAAAACTTTGAAAAAGGTATTGTTCCTTTAGAAGATAGAGTTTTACTTTGTAAGGGAGCAAAGGTTCAAAAAATATTTAAGTCATTTAGAAAGTTTACTAATTATCTTGTTGAAAATAATTTAGAATATATGGATAATCTTGATGGAGCTGATTTTAAAGCTCTTTCTGTAAAAGCTAGTATTATGAGTAAATCTGTAAGAGATATTATGAATACTGCTGAAGAATATTTTAATACTTATAAGATAAAAGAATAGGGGGAGATTCTTTTGAAAAATATATTAGTTGGTGTTTGTGGAGGTATTGCAGCCTATAAGTCTGCCAACATAATTTCTAAATTTAAGAAAAAAGGTTATAATGTAAAAGTTATAATGACAAAAAATGCCACAGAAATTATAACACCTCTTACTCTTGAAACTCTTTCAAGAAATAAAGTAGTTATTGATATGTGGGATAAAAATAGAGGATATGAAGTTGAACATATATCTTTGGCTGAATGGGCTGATATTGTTTTAATAGCTCCAGCTACTTATAATATTATAGGAAAAATAGCTGGTGGTATAGCTGATGATATGCTTTCAACAGTTGTATCAGCTTGTACAAAACCAAAATATATAGCTCTTGCTATGAATGTAAATATGTATAATAATCCTATTCTCCATGAAAATATACAAAAATTAAAAAAATATAATTATAATTTCATTGATGCTGATGAAGGATTTTTAGCTTGTAATGCAAATGCTAAAGGAAGATTAAAAGATGAAGATGAAATTGTTGAAATTATAGAAAATGCTTTAAATGACGAAAATAAAGATTTATTAAAAGGTAAAAAAATTCTTATTACAGCTGGTCGTACAGAAGAACCTATTGACCCTGTTAGATATTTAAGTAATAATTCTAGTGGTCAAATGGGATATGCCTTAGCAAATCAAGCTGTAAAAATGGGGGCTTCTGTAACTTTAGTTTCTGGTCCTACAAATCTTCCAATTCCAAAGGGACTTTGTGAATTTGTACAAACAAGAACAGCTATGGATATGTACAATGCTGTAATGGAAAGATTTGATAGTCAAGATATAGGAATAGCTTGTGCTGCAGTAGCTGATTATAAACCTAAATTTTATTCAGAGCAAAAAATAAAAAAAGCTGATGATGACTTAGTTATTGTTTTAGATAGAAATCCTGATATATTATTTAATATGGGACAAAAGAAAAGTCATCAAATCTTAGTAGGATTTGCTGCAGAAACTGAAAATATAATAGAAAATGCTAATAAAAAACTTATTAAGAAAAATCTTGATATGATAGTAGCTAACAATGCTCATAATATGAGAAGTTCTAATAACTCAGCAACTTTTATAAAAAAAGACGGAACTTCAATAGATATTCCTGAAAAAACAAAAATTCAATTGGCTGTAGATATTTTAAAGGAAATATCAAAATTATAAAACTTATAAACACTTATATCTGACACCTAAGATATAGGTGTTTTTTTTATTACATAAATATAGTATAATAAAGGTGAAAGAGGTGATAAAATGAAAATACTTCATACTTCAGATTGGCATCTTGGAAAAAAATTAGAGAGTGTCAAAAGAATAGAAGAACAAAAAAAATTTATAGATACATTAGAAAATATAGTTGAAAATGAAAATCCACAAATTATTTTAGTGGCTGGAGATATATTTGATAATCCTAATCCATCATCAGAAGCAGAGGGATTATTTTTTGATGCAATGAAAAAAATATCAAATTTTGGGAAAAGAGCTATAATAATAATTCCTGGAAATCATGATGGAGCTGAAAGGTTGGCTGCTTCTAAAAATTTAGCTAGAGAATTTGGAATTATAATATATGAAAAGCCTTTTGAAATTAAAGAGGTTGGAAAGTATGGAGAATTTCAAGTAGTTAAATCTTTTGAGGGAGGAATTTTATTAAATATTGACAATGAAGAAATATATATTTATTCTCTTCCTTATACTAATGAAAGTGTAATTGATGAAGAGTATTTGAATATAGAAACTTTTAAATATAAAAAAAATCCTGATGAAATATCTTTAGAAAATGTAGAGTATTCTAAAAAAGTTGGAGCTATTTTAAAAAAAGGAGTGGATTTTGTAGAAAATCTAAATATTCCTAAAATAATAATGTCACATTTATTTATAGCTGGAAGTAGTGGTGATGGAGATGAAAAACCTATTGAATTAGGAGGAAGTAAGGCTGTAAATTTAGGAGATTTACCAGAGGTTGATTATATTGCTTTAGGACATATTCATAAACCTATGAAATATACTACAAAGAGAGCTTGTTATTCAGGTTCTCCAATAGAATATAGGGTAACAGAAAATAAATATTTAAAGAAAGTATTTATGGTTGATGTAAAAGGAAAATTACAAACTGATATTCAAGAAATTCAATTAGAAAATTATAAGCCTATAAAAATTTATGAAGTTTCTAATATTGAAGAGGGGATAAATATTTCTCAGAAACTTATAGAAAAAAATCAATGGATATATTTAAAAATTCATACTGATAGATATCTTTCAAGTAAAGATATTAGGGAGATTAATAAAAATAAAAATGTAGTGGAGATTATTCCTATACTTAAAGGAAAAGAAAATGAAAATTCAGAAAATCTAAGTGTAGATTATAGTGAACTTAATATAAAAGATGCTTTTGTTGAATTCTATAAATCAGAAGATGGAATTGAACCAAGTAATGAGGTAGTAGATTTATTCTTAAAACTTTTGGAGGAAGATAGATAATGAAACCAATATTATTAGAAATAGAAGGATTACAAAGTTTTAGAGAAAAACAAGAGATAAATTTTGAGAAACTTGGAGAAGCTGGAATATTTGGAATATTTGGAGAAACAGGAAGTGGAAAGTCAACTATTCTTGATGGAATTATTTTAGCTCTTTATGGAGAAGTTCCTAAATCTTCAACTTTTGCTAATAATCAAGGAGGAATTAGAAATCTTTTAAATACTTCTTCTGATAAAATGGAAATTTATTTTAAATTTGCTTTAGGAGAAGATATATTTGAAATTTCTAGAAAATACTATCTTGGAAAAACTAAAGGGGAGTTAGATTTAAAAACTAAAGAGATAATCTTAAAAAAGAATGGAGAGATTATTGCAGAAAAAGCTAATGCCTTTAAAGAAAAAATAGGAGAAGAATTTGGTTTAGGATTAGAAGATTTCACAAGAACTGTAGTTTTACCTCAAGGACAATTTAGTGAGTTTTTAAAATTAAAAGGTGAAGGAAAAAGAAAACTTCTTGAAAGAATTTTTAATATGGAAAAGTATGGAAAAGCTCTGCAAGAAAAAGCTAATGAAGAAAAGAAGTTTTGGGCTAAAGAAATAGAAAAATATGAAAATCAAAAACTTGGGTTTGGAGAAACTTCAAAAGAGGAGATTGAAAACCTAGAAACTAAACAAAATCAAGAAAAAGAACTGTTAAAAGATAAAGAAAATGAAAAAGAAAATTTTCTAAAAGATTATAAAGAAAAAGAGGAGTTAAAAAATCTTTTAGAGAAAAGTAAAAATTTAAAAAATGAAAAGGCATTTCTTGATTTAAAAAAAGATGAAATAGAATTAGATAAAAAATCTTTAAAAAGAAGTCAAGAGGCTTATGAAATACTAGAACATATTGAAATTTTTGAAAATATAAAAAATAAAATAGAAATAAATAATAAAAAATTAGAAAAAATTTTAGATGAAAAAGCTCATTTTGAAGATAGAATAAAGAGTATAAATACAGATATAGAAAATGATTCTATAAAATTAGATAATATTATAAAAGAGAAAGAAAGTATTGATTATAATAAAGATGAAGAAATAAAACTAGGTAGAATAATATTTTCTAAACAAAATCTTGTTGAAAAAGAAAATGATAAACTTAATAAGTTAAAAGATTTAGAAATTATTGAAAAAGAGATTAAAAGTATTAATTTAGAGTTAGAAAATAACAAAAATAAAGCTTTAGAGATAGAGAAAGAAAAATTAGAAATTCCTAAAATAGATGAGAGTATTTTAGAAAAAATTTTAGATGAGAAAAAAGAATTTAAGAATATAATTGATAAATATAGAGAAAACTCTAAAAAGAAAGAAAATTACATTAAAGAAAAAGATGAGCTTTTAGAAAAAGAGTATTTAATTTCTACTAAGAAAAATCAAATAATTGAAAAAATAGAGAAGTTAGAAAAAATAAAAATAGAAAATATAGCTCTACAACTTGCTATTAATTTAAAAGAGGGAGAACCTTGCCCTGTATGTGGTTCTACTTCTCACCCACATTTAATTTTTGAAACTGATAATTATAATGGAGATATAAATAAAGACTTAAAAAATTTTAATAAAGAAAGAGAAGAGTATATAAATGAAGAGGGAAAAATAAAAGGAAAAATTGACACTATTACAAGAAATATAGAGGAATTAACTATTTATTTTAAAGAGAAATTAGTTGATGAAAATCTTGTATTAGAATTAGAAAATAAGATTCAAGAATTAGATAACATCTATTTAAAAGAAAAACAAAAAATTGATGAAATAAATAATAAAAAATTATCTATTGAAAAAGAGGAAATTTTAATCAATAATACTGTTAAAAATTTAGAAGATAAAAATTTAGAAAAAGAGAAAAATCTAAAAAAAATAAAAAATGAAATCGATAGTTTAGAGAAGAAAATAGAGGATATTAAAAATTCTATCTTTTTAGAGGGAGAGGTATATATAGATAATTCTATAGAAAATCTTGAGATTAGAAAAAAAATATTAGAAGAAAATGGAAAGAAAATAGACGATTTATTAAAAATAGAAAAAACTTTTGAAAAAAATATAACTTTTTTAAAAAGTAATCTTGAAAAATTAAAAAAAGAGTTTGATGAAGTTTTGTTAGATGAAAAGGCTATAACTACAGAAAATTCTATATTTAATAAAGATAAAATAGAGAAAGGAAATATAATAAATTCCCTCTCTGATAAATATAACTTTAAAAATAACGAGGAAGTTAAAGAAAGTTTTTTAGGAAAAGCTAAAGAAGAAAGTTTAAAAGAGGAGATTGAGGAGTATTCTAATAACTATCAAAGAATTATAACTCTTTTATTAGAAAATGAAACTCTTATAAAAGGAAGAGATTTAAGTGAAGAAGAATGGGAAAAATTAAAATTAAAAGGAAGTGAAATTGAGGCTACTTTAAATAATTTAATAGTATCTATATCATCACTAGAAAGAGATATAAAAGAAAAAAAATTATTGTTAGAACAATTAGAAAAAATAGGGAAAGAGATTTTTAAAGCTCAGAAAAATTTTGATATAGCTGAAGATTTATATAAAAAATTAAAATCTGGAGATTTTATAAAATTTTTAACTACAAAGAGATTGAAAACAATAGTAGCCAATGCTTCTGAAAGATTAAATAGAATAAGTAATGGAAGATATCAATTAGAGTCTGATAAAGAGTGTGATTTTTTTGTTGTAGATATATTTAATAATGGGGACAGAAGAAGGACAGGAACTTTATCAGGTGGTGAAACTTTCATAGTTTCTCTTTGTCTTGCACTTGCTCTTTCAAAACAATTACAACTTAAAGGCAGAGTTCCATTGGAATTTTTCTTTCTTGATGAAGGATTTGGAAGTCTTGACTCTAAACTTTTAGATAAAGTTATAGATTCTATTGAAAATATAAAAAATGAAGAAAAGCTTACAATAGGGGTTATTAGTCATTTAGAAGATTTGAAAGTAAGAATTATAAAAAGATTAGAGGTTGAAAAAGCAACTTCTGAAAGAGGTAGTAGAATAAAATTAATTTAAAAAAATATTACTAGAAAATTGTTTTTATGTTATAATATATCATAAATTAATCAAAAAAATGTAAAAAAATTATATTTTTTAGAAAGGTTGGTTTTATGGACGGAGATAAATTAAAATTTTTACAATTATTATCTAAATCTTTTCCAACAATTGCAGCTACTACAAGTGAGATAATAAATTTAAAAGCTATTTTAAATCTTCCTAAAGGGACAGAACATTTTTTAACAGATATTCATGGAGAATACAGAGCTTTTAATCATGTACTTAGAAATGGTTCAGGAGTTATAAAAGATAAAATAGATGATATTTATGGAGATACTTTAGAGGAAAATTTAAAAAAACAACTTGCAACAGTTATTTATTATCCAGAAGAAAAAATAAATCTTATTCAAAAACAAACTGCTGATATGAAAGGGTGGTATAAAATTACTATTCTTAGATTAATTGAAGTTTGTAGAATAGTAAGCTCAAAATATACTGACTCTAAAGTTAGAAAAGCATTACCAAAAGATTTTGCTTATATTATTCAAGAATTGATTCATGAAAAATATTCTGATGACAAAAAAGATTATGTAAGAAATATTATTGATACAATTATAGAACTTGATATTGCCAAGGAATTTATTGTGTCATTGTCTGGACTTATTCAAAGACTTACTATAGATGTTTTACATATTGTTGGGGATATTTATGACAGAGGACCTAAACCTCATCTTATAGTTGATAAACTTATGCAACATCACAATGTTGATATTCAATGGGGTAATCATGATATGCTTTGGATGACAGCAGCAGCGGGACATAAATGTGCTATAGCCAATGTTGTAAGAATTAGTAGTAGATATTCAAATACAGATATTTTAGAAGATGTTTATGGTATCAATATGTTACCACTAGCAAGATTTGCTATGTCAACTTATGCTGATGACCCATGTACAAACTTTTTACCAAAAGAATCAAAAGATTCAGATATTTCTTTAATGGCAAAAATCCATAAGGCTATTTCTATAATTCAATTTAAAATAGAAGGACAAACTATATTAAAAAATCCTAATTTTAATATGAATTCAAGACTTCTTTTAGATAAAATTGATTATAAACGTGGTATTTTAACAGTAGATGGAAAAGAATATCAATTAACAGATACTAATTTTCCTACAATAAATCCGAAAGACCCATATACTTTAACAGAAGAGGAAAATGAAATTCTTGAAAAGTTAAAACAAAGTTTTGTCCATAGTGAAAAATTACAAAAGCATACAAAGTTTCTTTTTTCTAAAGGAAGTATGTTTTTAAAATATAATTCAAATTTATTATTTCATGGTTGTATTCCTGTTGATAAAAATAAAGAATTTACCAAAATGGAGTTATTTGGAAAAATTTTTTCAGGAAAAGCTTATCTTGAGGAGCTAGATAGAATTTGTAGGGAAGGATATTTTAATAAAACTGACAGTCAAATGAAAGAAGCTTGTATGGATATGATGTGGTATCTATGGTGTGGTGAAAATTCTCCATTATTTGGAAAAGATGCTATGAAAACTTTTGAAAGATATTTTACAACAGATAAAGAACTACATAAAGAGAATAAAAATTATTACTATTCATTATATGAAGATAAAGAGTTTATTAATAAAATCTTTTTAGAATTTGGACTTGACCCAGAAAAATCTCATATAATAAATGGACATATGCCTGTAAAAGAAAAAAGAGGAGAAAGTCCAATAAAAGCTGATAAAAAATTAATTGTAATAGATGGTGGATTCTCAAAGGCTTATCAAAAGGAAACAGGACTTGCTGGTTATACTTTAATATATAACTCTTATGGTTTAAAACTTGTATCTCATCAACCTTTTGAAGATGTTAATACTGCCATTGCAAACTGTATAGATATTCATTCATCTACTAGAATTATTAAGAGAGTATTAGAAAGAAAAAAAGTTAAAGATACAGATATTGGAGAAAATATACAAAAACAAATTAATGATTTATATGAGTTATTAAATGCTTATAAAAGAGGTTATATAAAAACTAAGGAAGAAAAATAAAATAAAAGGAGTTACAAATTAATTTTTAATTTGTAACTCCTTTTTTAGCTCTTAAAAGCTTTTAAGGGTATATTTTGACTAAAAACGTAAATAAACACCTGGACCAATTGGTAAATCTAATAGATACCAAATTATCATTGCTATTACCAAAGTTATTAATATAGCTACAGAATATGGAATTGTTAAAGAGAAAACAGTTCCAAAACCTAATTTTTCTCCCTCTTTTAATTTTAACTTTCCTTCAGCCTCATAGTCAGCTAATAACCCTAAAACTACAGGAATAAGATTTTGTACAGGAGAAACAATATTAGTAGCTGAATCTCCTATTCTAAAAGCTAACTGAGCATAAGCAGGAGATATATTTAATAAGGCAAATGTTGGAACTACTATTTGAGATAATACTAACCATTTTGTAGAACCAGAAGTTAAAAATAAATTTAAGAATGAAGTCATTAATGTAACTATTAAAAGTAATATTAAAGGAGAAACATTTAATTCTTTAATAACATTAGAACAAGCAAAAGCTAAAATTTTTAAAGAATTTGATTTATTTAATAAATGTATAAAAATTGATGCAGGTAATAAAGTTACCATTAAAGGAATAGCTTGAGATAATCCTTTTTGTAGATATTTTGGAATATCTCTAGAAGATTTTATTTTTTTAGTACCTATTCCATATCCAATTCCTACAAATAAGAAAAGAAAAAATATAATCATTACTATTGAGGATAATAGAGGTGATTTTGGTAAAAATCCTCCATTAGAATTTCTAAAAAATGCATTTTGAGGTATTGTTAAAATTCCCATAATTATAACAAATATTATAAAACTATAAAAAGAATATTTTAACCCCCTTTCTTCATCTTCAGTTAATTTATATTCATTTAATTGAGAAGTAGAAAGTCCTTCATAATCTCCCTCAACTTTCACTATAACTTTTTCTGTAACAAAAGTTATTACAAAAGTTAATAGTAAAGTAGCAGCAGCCATAAAATAATAATTACATAAAGGATTTACTGTAATGTTATAACCTACAGAATGAGCTGCTTGTTCTGTGATACCAGCTAACAGAGCATCTGTTCCAGCAACAAAGAAATTTGCTGTAAATCCTCCAGAACAAGCTGCAAATCCAGCCATAATTCCTATTTTTGGATTTCTACCTAAAGCACTAAATAAAATTCCACCCATAGTTATAGCAAATATAGTTCCAGCATCAGACATAATATTTGCATTTACTGCCATAAAAATAAAAACAGCAGTTATTATATTTTTAGGAGTTTTTAATAAATATTTTCTCATTAAAACATTGAAAAAACCTATATTATCTACTACACCAATTGCCATCATCATTAAAACAACAATTTTTAATGATGGGAAATTAATAAATATAGTTGGTATACCACTTATCAAATCTCTTAAATTTTTATATGTTAAAAGATTATTAATATTAATAATATTTTCTGTTTGAGTTTTTATATCAAAATAACTAATACTTACACCAAATTTAGATAATATAAAAGATAAAAATAATGTTATTATTGAGAAAATCGTAAAAAGAATAAAGGGATGAGGTAATTTATTCCCTAAAGTTTCAACTAATTTTAAAAAATTAATTAAAAAACTTTTATTGTCTTTTTTCATAAATTTTCCCCTTTCAATAATTTTTATTTAAAGAATTCTAAAATAATTTTTGTTATAAACATAGATATAGCAGCATCTATTAAAGGAACTACTAATAAAATTTTATAATATTTTTTAGCAACTCCTGATACAAGAACTATTCTTGCATAGTGCCCTACTAAAGTTCCCATTAAAATTACAGCAGGATATAAAATAGTAGCTTGTTCTTGAGTAATAACTCCATTTTGAAATAACATTAATCCTGTAGCTGCCCCAGCTGCTTTAGCAAAGAAAGCGGCAATAATAACTAAGGCTGCTTCTCCAGGAAGACCAAAAACTTTCATAATTGGATTTAAACCTATAGCTATAATATCCATTAATCCAGTTGTTTGTAAAAATACTATTAAAGCATAAGCCAAAACCATAGCGGGAGCTATTTGTTCTAAAGCTATATTTAATCCCTTTTTAGCTCCTTTCATAAATATTTCTACTGAACTAGGAGAATTTTTTATATTATCCATAATTATTTCACCTCTTTATTTCTATTTTTATATATAATAAATCTAACTATATTTGCACCTATTATTTTCATTATAAATTGAATTAATATAATACCTCCTAAAGGAAGTAAAGAAATTGATAAAAGTGGACCTCCAGCTGATATACTATTTGTTACAACTCCAGAAGCAGCATATTGATAAGCAACAAATATGGCTCTTTCTTCATCATTAATATAATTTTGGTCATAAAGTTCTTTTGTCATAACAGCACCTATATCAGAAGATGTAAATGAACTAACAAATGCTAATCCAGTTACTCCAGGAATTCCCATTAATGGTTTTAATATAGGTTTAAAGAATTTTGCAGCAGCTTCAAGAGCTCCTAATTCTTGAGCTACAGCAATTAATCCAGAAGATAACATTAATGAAGGAACTAAAGTAAGGGCTACTAGAAATCCTTGTCTAGTTCCTCCACCACCTTTTCCTGTAAAATCAACATTTTCATAAATTTTTCCAAATTTTCCTAAAAGAAAACTAAAATCTAAAGCTTTTAAAGTTTCATGATTTTTTAATAAACCAGAAAACATAGCCATCAATATAAATAAAGATACCCAACCAGTTATTGCTCTTTTTCTTTCTGCAGTCATTTTTAAAACCTCCTAATTAGAAACTTTCAGGTAAAGTTAAAATACTTTTTACAATTAATTTTGCTCTTTCAACTAAAGAATTTATTACAGCTCTTTCTCTTAAACTATGATTTTCATATCCTTTAACACCCATTCCACAAATTGTAGGAATTCCTAGAGCAACACTATAAGCTGCATCAGAACCTCCACCTAAGTAGCAAGAATAAGGAGTTCCAAATCCTAATTCTTCAGAGATATTTTTTACATGTTCAAATAATTTATGATTTTTTTCATTTTCTTCCATTGGGTCAGAAAGAGAAAGTTGTTCAATAGTAGCTGTTGTTCCTGGTACAAAAGATGTTTCTGTCATTTCTTTTAAGAAAGCTTCTATTTTTTCTAAATCTTTTAATTTTCTAAATCTAACATTAACTGTTAATGTACACATTTCTGGAATAGTATTTCTACTAGTTCCACCTTCTACAACTCCTACATTATAGTGAATTCCATTATAATCATTTTCTTTTTCAATATTAATAGTTTTATATGCTCCTTCTCTTATAGCACTTATTCCTTTTTGTGGTTCATTTCCAGAGTGAGCAGCTCTTCCTTTTATTGTAATTTTGTAGTTTGTTGTTCCTTTTCTTCCTACTACTATTCTTCCATCAACAAATCCTGTTTCACAGTCCATAGCAGCTTTAAATCCTTTTAATTCATCTAGGAAGAATTTTTTTCCTTCTCCATTACTTAAACTATGTCCTACTTCTTCATCTCCAGAAAAAGCAAGCTTTACAACTTTATCATAACCTATATGATGTAAAGCTCTAGCTACAAGACTAGCTACTACTACTCCACCTTTACAATCTAAAACTCCTGGTCCATAAATTATTCCTTCTTTTTCATCAATTTTAACAATTTCTTCTCCAAATAATCCTTTCTTATGAACAGTATCAAGGTGCCCTAAAAGAGCCATTTCTAATTCAGTTGATTCTGTTGGATACCAAGCGGTTATACTATTTGCTCCTACTGAAAATTTATGAATTTTAGTAGTCATTCCAAATTTCTTTAAATTTTCATCTAAGAAAGCTATGGCATTATTTACTCCTTCAATATCTGCCGATTGACTTTCTTTTTTACATAAATCAATCCATAATTGTTTCATTTCACTTTCTTTTTCATCAATAAAATCAAAAGCCTTTTTTACATCGTATTTCATAAAATACCCCTCCTAAGTTTTTTATTTTATATTAATTATTTTAATTAGTATCATTTTTTGTTCAAAGAATAAATTATCATTTTCAAATTTTAAATTCATTCCTAATTTTATATTATTAATTGCAAAACCTTTCATTATGTTATAAAGAATGTTTTCATCATCAGAATAATTAGATAAAGATATCCAATCTTTAAAATTACGTTTCTGTTTCCAAAGTTGTATTTCAGGATTGATAAAATTACTATCTTTTAATAATTTTTTTAATGAATTTAAAGTAAAAAATTTATTATGAGAAAAATCTCTTATTTTATTAAGACTATCTTGTAATTCTGCTTCTTCTTTATTATCACTTGTTATAATATCTATTATTATTAATTCACCAAAATTTTTTAAAACTCTCTTTATTTCCTTTAGAACTACATTTGGATTATTAAAATGGTGCATTGAAAGTCTTGTTACAATAGTATCAAAAGTATTATCTTCATATTTTAGATTATGAGCATCTCCTACCAAATAATTTATATTATTTATTTCTTTCTTATTACATGTTTTTTTTATTTTTTCAATCATAAAAGGGCTTATATCTAAAGCATCAACTATTTCAGCATACTTAGATAATTCTAAAGCTATTACCCCTACACCGCAAGCTAAATCTAAAACTCTTTTATGATTATATGGATAACCAATATTAACAATTTTTCGAATTTCTGTTTTATTATTTATAAATTCAAACTTATTGTAATCTTCGGCTTGTTTATTAAATGATGATTTATTTTTTTCTAATGAAGTTTCAACTTTTTCAATATTTACACCTAAAGCATCAAATATTTTTTTCTCTGAGTCAAAACTTATTTTTGTCCCATTTTCATAACGATTTACAGTCTTAAAACTGACCCCTGATTTCTTAGCTAATTCAGTCTGAGTAAGTTTTTGTTCTTCTCTAATCTTTTTTATTATCTTATAATATGGAATATCCTTAAAAACTTCATTCATATTTTATCTCCTGTTTTTATTAGTTATAATGTTAAATTACTGTCATAAATTTTGTCAACAATATTTTTTAAAATAAGTTATTATAATATTTTATGATAATCTTAAGCAAATATAGTCCTATAACTGTCCTAATATTTTTTTACTAAAAATATATAAAAAATGAACCTTTTTATTGGAATTTATCCAAAAAATGGTTCATTTTTATATTTTTATTTTATTTCTTCTATTTTTCCCTCAAGATTTATAAAATCATTCCAAAAGTTTGGATAAGATTTATCTACACAGTTAGCTCCAGATAAAATAAGTTTTTCTTTACATTTTATAGAGGCGATTCCCAAGCTCATAGCTATTCTATGGTCATTCCAACATTCTACTTTTCCACCATTTAAAGATTTTTTTCCTCTTATAATAAGACCATCAGAAAGTTCTATAACTTCCCCACCGATTTTATTTAATTCTGTAGCAATAGCATTTAATCTATCACACTCTTTTATACGAAGCCTACCAGCATTTATTATTTTTGTTTCTCCTTCACTAAGAGCTGCTAAAACTGTAAGAATAGGAATAATATCAGGACAGTCATTGGCATCAATAATAGTCCCTTTTGTATTAGAAGAACTTGAAATAATTTTATTTTTTTCTATTTTTAAATTTACTCCCATTCTTTTTAAAATTTCTAAAATCTTTTTATCACCTTGAAGAGAATCTATATTTAAACCTTTAGAAATGACTTCTCTATCTGTCAAAGCTCCAGCAACTAACCAAAAAGCTCCTTGAGAAAAATCTCCCTCAACATCAGAATCTATATTTTTATATTTTTGATTTCCTTTTATAATATATCTTTTATGATTTTGATTTTCTATAGAAATTCCATATTTTTTTAATGAATCTAAAGTTAAATCTACATAACTTGCTGATTCTAAAGAAGAAGTAATCTCTATAACAGAATCATTTTCTATTAGGGGCAGAGCAAATAAAAGTCCTGAAACAAATTGAGAACTTACATTTCCAGGTAAAAAATATTTTCCACCTTTTAATTTTCCGTTTATTTTTAAAGGAAGATTTATTTTATCATTACAAGTTTCAAAATTTATATTGTCTTGTTTAAAAATTTCAAAATAAGGGTCTAATGGTCTTTCTTTTAATTTTCCTTCTCCATTAAAAATAATTTCTTCACTAGATAAAGCTCCTAAAGGAATTAGAAATCTTAAAGTTGAACCTGATTCATTACAATAAATATTTTTATTTTGAAGTTTAATTTTTCCATTTACACCCTCTATAAGAAAAGCTCTTCTATCTTTTATTTTTGAGGGAATCTCTTTTATAGTAGCTCCTAAATTTTTAAGTCCATTACAAGTAGCTTCAATATCTTTTGACATACTTATATTATCAACTATACTTTCTCCATCTCCTAAAGAAGCACAAATAATTTCTCTATGTCCTATACTTTTAGAAGAAGGGATAATAACCTCTCCACTTAAAGAGTTAGGAGTTATAATTATATCTTTCATAAACTCTCCATTAAATATATTTTTCTATATCATTAAAATCTATTTTCATTATTTTTCCATTTCCTATTTCAGAAAGGACTATAAGATTTATAGATTTTCCAAAATTCTTTTTATCTCTACCAATTGTATTTAAAGTTTTTTCTCTATTAATTTCACAATCTGTAGGTAATGAAAATTTTTCTAAAACTCTTTTTATTTTTTCAAAAGTTCCTTTTTCACTAATCCCTAAATTTTCCATAATTTCAGTAATTTTACACATACCAATAGACACAGCTTCTCCATGAGTAAAAGTTTCAAAATTATAGTTTTTTTCTATTGCATGACCTATTGTATGTCCAAAGTTAAGAATCATTCTTTCTCCTTTGTCAAATTCATCATTTTCCACGACTTTTTTCTTAACCATACAACAAGCTTCAATTATATTTTGAGATTTTTCTAAAGCCTCTTTTTCATCTTTCATATTTTTAAAAAGTGAGAATAAATTTTTATCTCTTATACAGCTACATTTTATGGCTTCTCCTAATCCATCACGAAAATATCTAAGTGGTAATGTTTTTAAAAGTTCTGTATCTATAAATACAGCTTTAGGTTGATAAAAACTTCCAACTAGATTTTTTCCCTCTTCTAAGTCTACAGCTACTTTTCCACCAATACTACTATCTATTTGAGCAAGCAGAGAGGTTGGAACTTGTATAAAATCAATTCCTCTTAAAAATGTAGCAGCTACAAAACCTCCTAAATCTCCTACAACTCCACCACCTAAAGTTATTATTAAATCTCCTCTAGTGATTTTTTCTTCTACAAGTTTTTTATAAATCTCACTAGCCATATTGAGATTTTTACTTTTTTCTCCTGGAGGAATAATAAAATAACTAACTAAAAAATTTTCTTTTTCCAAAACTTTTACTAATCTTTCAAGATAAAAAGAGGCTACATTTTCATCTGTTATTATAAAAATCTTGTTATATGAAAAATTCTCTTTTATTTTTTCTCCAATTTTTTCTAAAAGATTTTTATCTATTTCTATTTTATATGATTTTATTCCTAAATTTATATCTATAGTTTTCATACATACCTCTTTAATTAAACTGATATATCTCTAGCACCATTTTCTATATCTTTTAAGTAACCTTTTATTTTTTCTTTAAATTTTTCATCTTTAACTTTTTCAAGTTCTTTTAAAATAGTTTCATCTCCTATCTTTCTTAAATTTTCATCAGCATAATCTAATAAAAATTCTTTTAAAGTCATCATTGCATTGGCTTCACACATAACATTAATTTTTCCACTTTTTGCAATTTCCATAAATCTATCCCCTGTTCTTCCAGAACGATAACAAGCTGTACAATAACTTGGGATATATCCACTTTTCATTAAACTTTCTAACATTTCCATTGGAGACCTATGGTCACCAACTTCAAATTGTGCTGTGTTTTCATTATTTTCTAAATATCCTCCAACTCCTGTACAAGAACCAGCACTTACTTGTGAAATTCCTAATTCTATAACACTATCTCTAAATTTACTTTCTTCTCTTGTAGATAATATCATTCCTGTGTAAGGAACGGCTAATCTTAAAACAGCCACAATCTTTTTAAATTCATAGTCATTTACAAGATATGGATATTCTTCTAAAGTTACATTACTTGCTTCTCTAAGTCTTGGAACTGAAATTGTATGAGGACCAACTCCTGTAACTTTTTCTAATTCATTAGCATACATAATCATAGCTACAGTTTCATATTTATGGTCATAAAGTCCATAAAGAACTCCAATTCCTACATCATCTATTCCAGCTTTTCTAGCTCTAAACATAGCTGTAGTGTGGTAATAATAATTTTTCTTTGGTCCACTTAAATGCATTCTATCATAAGTTTTTTCATGGAAAGATTCTTGGAAAAGAGTATAAGTTCCAATTTCAGCTTCTTTTAATTTTTTATAATTTTCTATAGTTGTTGCTGCAATATTTATATTTATTCTTCTTATATTTCCATTTTCAAATTTTATAGAATAAATATCTTTTATACAATCTAAAATATAATCTATAGAACAATTAATTGGGTCTTCTCCAGCTTCTAAAACTATTCTTTTGTGTCCTAATTTTTCTAAAGCTTTTACCTCTTCAACTAATTCTTCTCTAGTAAGTTTTTTTCTTGTTAAATCTTCATTACAATGTTGGTATCCACAATATTTACAATTATTTACACAGTAGTTACTTACATAAAGAGGAGCAAACATAACTATTCTTTTTCCATAAATTCTTTCTTTAACCTCTTTGGCTATTTTAAACATTTTATTTAAAATTTCTTCATCATTTACAGATAGTAGAATAGCTGCTTCTTCTGGAGTAATCCCTTCACATAATCTAGCTTTTTCTAAAATTCTATTTATTTCTTCTTCATTGTTAGATTTTAATTTAGCATTTTCTAAAATTTTATTAATATTTTCCTCATTTAAAAAACTTATATCATATTTTTTTTCTATCATTTTTCTTCCTTCCTGTACCCTACTTTTAGTATTATTTTTTATATTTTTCTTTTAATTCTTCTAAAGTAATTTCTATTCCAAATTTTTCTAATAATTTTTTTCTTTCGAAATATAATTTTTCTAACATCTTTTCTTTTTCTCTAAAAATACCATAATGAATTTTTTTATGACAAGTAGGACAAAGACTTACAATATTTCCTATTACATCTAAACTATTTTCAAATTCATCTTGATAATTTAAAGGAATTAAATGGTGAGCTTCCATATATTGTTTTTTAGTAGTATCTGAAATAAAAGATTGATGATTATTATCAAATTCACAAAGAAAATTAGCCTTTTCTATTGCTCCTTTAGAAATGCTTGGGTCTCTAGGCCAAATTTTTTCATTTTCGGAAATTCTAGGAGTTAATTTTTTCTTTGGGGATATTTCCATTTCTTCTGAACTTGATTCTTGTACTTGAAAATTTAACTCATCTTCATTGGTTATAAAAAGTTTATCATCTAAAATATAACTTTCTATTATCTTTGAAAAATCATTTATATATAGCAAATGTTTTAATTCTAAATAGATATTTAGCATATTTATTAAATCATTTATTAAAACATTTTCATTGGGTAGAGTTTTTAAATCATATTCTACACCACAAATATGTCCAAGTTCATATCCTTTAGCTAGATTTCCTTCTCCTAAAGATATTTCTTCTAAATCTTTATAACTTCTATCTTTTAATATTAATAATTTTCTTTTTAATTTATCTGAAACTTTTTTTATATTTTCACTACCTTTTTTCTTACCAAATTCTTTTTTATAAAAAGTCCAACCTTGATTAAGAGAAAGATAGACCTTATTTATTTTTTCATCAAAAAGATAAACTAAATAATATCCTTCTTGAGCTGATTGAGTTATATCTTTATCAAAAATGGCTATCCAAGGAACTGCTGCCCAACCACCTTGACCACAAGAACCATCTACTTTATATTTTTTTATATCTAAATTAATTTTATTTTTTATTAATTCAGGAATATCTTTTCTTATAAAATATCCTAAAGAATTTTTAGCAAAATTTTTTTCTTTTTCATTAAGATATTCATTAGAAATTTTTATAAAACATTCTCTTAAATTCTCCATAATTTTTCCTCTAAAATTAATTATTTTTTACTGATTTTTTCAAAAGCCTTTCTTGCAACTTTTAAAGTTTTTTCTATATCTTCCTCAGTTAAAGCTAAAGAAATAAAATGTGCTTCAAATTGAGATGGAGGAATAACAATTCCATTGTCTAACATCTCATTAAAGTATATAGCAAAATTTTCTGTATTTGATGAAAGAGCATCTTCTAAATTATTAACTTCTTTCCTATCTGTGAAGAATATTGTATAAAGAGAACCTAATCTATTAATACAAACAGGCACATTATATTCCATAGCAATTTTTTCTAATTCAGTTGTAATATATTTTGTTTTTTCTTCTAAAGTTTTATAAATAGTTTCTCTATTTTCATATAAATATCCTATTGTTTCAAGTCCAGCCCTTACAGATATAGGATTTCCTGATAAAGTTCCAGCATGATAAACTCTACCAATAGGAGCAACTAAATCCATTATCTTTTTTTTTCCACCAAAAGCTCCCACAGGATATCCACCACCAATTATTTTTCCAAGAGTTGTCATATCAGGAGTTATTCCAAAATATTCTTGGGCTCCTCCAAGAGATAATCTAAAACCAGAAATAACTTCATCAAAAATTAAAACTGTTTTAGTCTTTGTACAAATCTCTCTTACAAATTTTAAAAATTCTACATCAGGAGTTATTACGCCCATATTAGCTGGAACAGGTTCCATTATTAAACAAGCTACATCTTCTTTTTCTAATATCTCTTGAATTTTTTCTCTATTACCAAAAGGAACTGTTAAAGTATCTTGTAAAACTCCAGCAGTAATTCCATTACTATCCTGATAACCATCTGTTAAAAGTCCAGACCCAGATTTTACTAAAAGAGCATCAGAATGTCCATGATAACAACCTTCAAATTTTAAAATTTTGTTTCTCATTGTATAGGCTCTAGCAAGTCTAACAGCTGACATTGTAGCCTCTGTTCCAGAAGTTGTAAGTCTAACTTTTTCTATTGATGGACAAGATTTTGTTATTAATTTTGCAAGTTCTACTTCTAATTTTGTAGGTAATCCATAAGAACTTCCATTTTCAATCTCATCTCTCACACCAGCAATAACTCTTTCAAAATTATGTCCAAGTATCATTGGACCCCAAGAACAAATATAGTCTATATATTTATTTCCATCTTCATCCCAAAGTTTTGAACCTTTAGCTTTTTTTACAAAGATAGGAGCCTCTCTATTTACAGATTTAAAAGCTCTAACAGGACTGTTAACTCCTCCAGGAATAAATTTTATTGCTTCATCATATATATTTTTAGAATTTTGATAACTCATTTTTATATCTCCTTTCATACTTTACAAAGATATTATATCACAATTGGATTAATTATTTTCATATTTCTAAATTTTTTATAATTTTATTTAACAATTTTTACTTTTTTATCAGTCTAAAAAATCGAATTAAAATTTTATGGAGGTATATTATGTTTTCAATAGATTACAAAGTTATTGTATCAGATATAAATTACGGAGGTCATATGGGAAATGAAAGAGCTTTAATTATTTTCCAACAGGCTAGAATGGAATTTTTAAATTCTCTAGGATATGATGAAGTAAATATTGGAGAAGATAAAGGAATTATTCAATTAGAATCTCATGTATATTATTTAAAAGAGGTAAAACTTGGAGAAAATTTAAAATGTTTTATAAAAGATATAGAATGTACCAGAGCTTCTTTTGATACTTTTTATGAAGTTGTAAATGAAAAAAATGAAATTGTTTTAAAAGGTTCTACTAAAAATATGGCTTTTGATTATAATAAACAAAAACCTGGAAGAATGCCAAAAGAATTTGTAGAAGCACTAGATAATTATAAAAAATCAGTGACTTTATAATGCCATATGAGAGGTATAGAATTTTTTTAAAAATGAGAGGTGAATTAACTTGGAAACTAATGCTATTATTTCAATTTTAAAATCAGAAATTAGAAAAAAAGTTATTGGTCAAGAAAATATGATAGATAAAATTCTTATTGGAATTTTAACAGAAAGTCATATTTTATTAGAGGGATTTCCTGGACTTGCAAAATCTTTAACAGTAAATACTATTGCAGAAACTTTAGGATTAAAATTTTCTAGAATACAATTTACACCAGATTTATTACCAAGTGATATAATTGGTACTGAAATTTATAATGAGAAAACTGGAGAATTTTATACTAAAAAAGGTCCACTTTTTGCAAATATTGTGTTAGCTGATGAAATAAATAGAGCTCCAGCTAAAGTACAAGCTGCCCTTTTAGAGGCTATGCAAGAAAAACAAGTAACTATAGCCAATGAAACTTTTTTACTTGAAAAACCTTTTATAGTTCTAGCTACTCAAAACCCGATAGAACAAAATGGAACTTATCCATTGCCAGAGGCTCAACAAGACAGATTTTTAATGAAAGTAAAAGTTGAATATCCTACAAAAGCTGAAGAAATGGAATTTTTAAATCTTATCACTGGTGAAAATGATTTTGATGAGATTGAAATTAAAAAAATTCTTGATAAAGATGGTTTAACTTCTTTAAAAAATCAAGTTAAAAAAGTTTATATTGATGATAAATTAAAAGAGTATATTTTAAACATTGTATTTAAAACAAGAGAAAAATCTCAATTTATATCTTGTGGAGCTTCTCCAAGAGCAAGTATAGCTTTAGTAAAAGCTTCAAAAGCTAATGCTTTCTTAGAGGGAAGAGATTTTGTAATGCCAGAAGATATTAAAAAAGTTATATATGATGTGCTACGTCATAGAATAATTTTATCTTATGAAGCTCTTGCTTCTGAAAAAAATGTTGATGAAATAATTATGGAAATTATAGAATCTGTAGAATTACCATAGAAAGAGGTAATTATGACAAAAGAAGAGTTATTAAAAAAAATTAAAAAAATAGATTTGAATATATCTTCAAAGGCTGATGAATTTTTTGTAGGAAATTATCGTTCTATATTTAAAGGAAATGGAATGGAATTTTCTGATATAAGAAAATATGAAATCGGTGATGACGTCAAAAGAATTGACTGGAAAACAAGTGCTAGACAGAGAAAAACATATATAAAAGAATATGAGGAAGAGAGAGAACTTTCCATATTTCTTTTGGTAGATGTATCTCTTTCAAATAATTTTAAAATGAAAGAGGATTTAATAACACAGATTGCTGGAAGTATAAGTTATAGTGCCACTAAAAATAGTGATAATGTAAGTTTAATATTATTTACTGATAAAATAGAAAAATTTATTTCTCCACAAAAGGGAAAAAATCACTCTCTTAAAATTATAGAAGCTCTGCTAGATACAAAACCTTTAGGAAGGGGAACAGATATAAAAAATGTTTTAAACTTTTTTAATAAAATCCAGAAAAGACATTCTGTTGTATTTTTAATATCAGACTTTTTAGATAGTGGTTATGAAGAAACTTTAAAGCTTATACAACAAAAACATACAGTTATTCCTATAAGGATAATTGATAGAAAATTCCAATCTCTTCCAAAGGGATTTTTATTTAATTTACTAGATTCTGAAAGTGGAGAAACTGTTGTTGTAGGAAATTTAAAAGAGGATATAAATTTTCAAGAGGAAAAAATTTCAAATGTATTAGATATTTATACTGATGAAGATTATGTAAAATCTCTTATGAAATTTTTTAGAAGGAGGAGTTTATGAGTGATATTTATATAGGTGATAAAGTTAACCTAAATATACAAGGTACTTCTAAAGAAAATATTCTTTCCTCATTTAAAGATTATCATATTGATGGAATTGATAAAAATAATACGATAACTTTCAGAAGTTTTAAAGTTGGAGATAATGTAATTGATATTGGAAATAATCAAATAAATTTGAAAGTTGCTTCATCAATTACAAAAGAAGATAAAAATATCTATATGAATTTAACAGATGAAAGTAATAAAATTGTAAATTCTGGAGAATTTCCTTTTATAACTCTTTTGGGAGTTATAATGTTTCTTACAAGTATAAGTTATTTTATTATAAATTTTAGTAAAAAGAAAAAAATTGAAAAGATTATTCCTATTGATGAAAAATGTAAAAATATTTTAGAAAATCTTTCTGATGAAAATTTTCATTTTGAAATCAGTATGGCCTTGAGAGAATATATAGATTATGTATGTAAAAGTAATTTTTTAGCAGGAGTTTATAAAGAAAATTCTATAATTACAAAAGATGATATTGATTTTTTAAAAAATCTTGACTATTATAAATTTTCTCAAAATAAAATAAATGATAAAAATAATTATAAAATAAAAGCTTTTAAAATTTTTAATAAGTTAAAAGGAGGGGAAAATAATGTTTAAGTTTCAAGACCCTTATTTCTTTCTCCTTATTCCTATAATATTATTTTTATTTTTTAAAAAAGAGAGAAAAAAATCTATAACTGTTCCTAGTATTTCAAAAATAAAAAAATATTCATTAAAAAATAAAAGATACTTTATAGGAAAATATTTTATTTTAATTTCAGCTATCCTTATGACAATAGGACTTGCAAGACCTCAAAGAGTAACTGACCATAAAATAAAAAAAGATGGAATAGATATTGTAGTTGCTCTTGATTTATCTAGGTCAATGTTACAAGAGGATTTTTCTCCTAACAGACTTGAAAAGTCAAAGGAACTTTTATCAAAATTTATTGGAAAAAGAACAAATGATAGGATAGGACTTATTATTTTTGGTGGAGATGCTTACACAAAAATTCCTCTTACTTTTGATAATTCAATGGTAAGAGAAACTGTTGAAAAAATAAAAGTTAGTGATATTACAAGTAATAGTCAAACAGCCATTGGAATGGGAATTGGTGTATCTTTAAATAGACTTAAAGATTCTACTTCAAAATCAAAAGTTGTAATTCTTATGACTGATGGAGAAAATAACTCTGGAGAATTATCTCCTATTGAGGCTACAAAACTTGCAAAAAAACTTGGAATCAAAATATATACTATTGGTATAGGAGCTTACGAAAGGGAAGTTCCTTGGTTTGGTGGAATGACAAAAGTTAGAAATAGAGAGCTTGATGAAAATCTTTTGAAAACTATAGCTAAAGAAACTGGTGGAGAATATTTTAGAGCCAGTGATGAAAAATCTTTTAATGAGATTTTTGAAAAAATAAATTCTTTGGAAAAAACAGAGCTTGAAAAAGATGAGTTTTTCCAAAAAGAAGAATTATATATGGGATTTGTAAAAGCAAGCTTACTATTTTTAATTATTGGAATTTTCTTTGAATTTCTATTATTTATAAGATTACCATAGGGGAAGGATACAATGAAATTTGGAAATTTAGAAAACTTAATTTATTTTATTTTTCCCATTTTTATGATGGTTATCTTAATAATGGGATTGAAAAAGAAAAATAGAGGTTTAAAACTTTTAAATCTCTCAAATAATAAAAAAATTTCTTATTTAAAAATATTTTTTATAAGTATTGGGACTGTTCTTGTTTGTATCTCTCTACTTTCTCCTGAAAAATTTTTAGAAGAGCAAAATGTAGAGAGAAAGGGAAATAGTATCTATGTACTTATTGATACTTCGCGTTCTATGCTTACAAAAGATGTTTATCCAAATAGAATTGAGGGAGCTAAAAGAGTTACTAAGGAGATTATAAAAAATCTTAAAGGAGATAAGATAGGAATTATTCCTTTTTCTGATAGTGCTTATATTCAAATGCCTCTAACTGATGACTATACAATAGCAGAAAATTATATAAATGTTATTGATACAAATCTTATTACAGGTGGTGGAACAAATATTTATGAGGGACTTGTTATAGCTAATAATTCTTTTAATGAGATAGAAAGCGATAATAAAATTGTTCTTGTAATTTCTGATGGTGGAGATTATGATAAAAAAGTTTTAGATTTTATAAAAGATAATAAAATTGTAGTCTATACTGTTGGGATTGGAACTTCTAAAGGAGCTGTTATTCCTGATAATCAAACTACTGGTTTTATAAAAGATGAAAAAGGAAATGTGGTTGTAAGTCAATTAAATTCTGATTTTTTAAAAGAGATGTCTAATAGTTCTAAAGGAAAATATTATGAGGTAAACAATCTTCAAAATAATACTTTAGAGTTTTTAACAGAGATAAATTCTTTAGAAAAGAATAATATAAAAAATGAAAAATTAGCAATTTATAAAAAATATTATCAAATTTTCTTGGGATTTGGATTGATTTTTATTTTGTTAGGTTATTTTTTAAAGGGGAGGGTAAGTTATGAAAAATAAAAAATATTTATTTATAGCAATTTTTATAACCTCTCTTCTTTTTATAATATTTTCATATAAAGATATGATGATTTATTATTATGTAAAAATGGGAAATAAAAATTACTATTCTAAAAATTATGATAAGGCTAGAGAGTATTACGAAAAAGCTCTTAATATAAAAGATGATTATGGGATAAGAATAAACCTTATAATCAATGATTATGAAGCTAAAGAGTATGAAAAAGTTTTGAAAAATCCTGTAAACGCTGGATTTCTAAAAGGAAATTCAATAGTAAAGCTTTCTGAAAATAAAGAAAAAAATAATTCTAATGAAACTTCAAAAGAAAATAATTTAGAAAAATCTTTAGAATATTATAAGTCAGCTATGATTGAAAATAGTGATATGAATATTAAAAAGAATTATGAAATAGTTTTAAAAAAATTAGAAAATAATCAACAAAATCAAAATAACCAAGATAAAAATCAGGATAAACAAGATAAACAAAATAATAAACAAGATGATAAGAATAAAAAAGATAATCAACAACAAAATAATCAGGATAAAAACAATCAAAATAATAGTCAGCAAAATCAATCTAATAATAATGACAAACAAAATCAGAATAATAACCAAGATAAACAAGAGCAAGATCAAAATAATAATCAACAAAATCAAGAGAATAATCAGCAACAAGATAAAAATCAAAATAATGATAATCAACAAAATAATCAAGATAGTCAAAATTCTCAAAATCAAGATAAACAAAATGATAATCAAAATAATAAACAACAGCAAAATACAACTAATTCACAGACACAATCTTTTACAGATATAGAAAAAGCAAGAGATAAAAAAGAATTAGAAATGGTATTAAAGAAATTAGAGGGAAATGAAAAACAATCTTTTAAAAATAATGAAAGACTAATAGGAGTTGGTAAAAATGATACTAAAAATAGATGGTAAATTTTTTAAAATGTTTTCATTTTTTTTCTTATTGACAATTATAAATATTATAACTTTTGGAGCTACACTTACAGTGGACAATCCAAATGCTAGAGTTGGAGTTCCTATAAAAATAACAGTAGAATTTACAGATGAAAAAAGAGATGATTATAAAATAGAGGGAATTGAAAACTTCCAAAGTATGGGAAAAAGCAGTCGTAGTCAATCTAGTTGGATAAATGGAAAATCTAGTAAATCTTATTCAGAAATTTATACTGTATTACCTTTAAATGAGGGAGTTTTTGATTTAGCTCTTAATATTAATGGAAAAAAAGTATCTGATAAAGTAACTGTCAATGTTTCTAAAAATAATAAAATAAATACAGAAAATAGTTATGTTACTACAGATAATTCTCAATATAAAAGAGAATATTATATGGGAGAAAAAATTCCTTATTTTGAAAAATTAATTGTTAGAACTTCATTAAATAATTATGGGTATACAGGACAACCTGTATTTACAGATTTTAATTTTAAAGATTTAACACCTCGAAACAATCAAGGAAGTCCAATAGTAAAGAGAATAAATACTCCTTCTGGGGAAGCTTTAGAAGTCCTTATTAAAGAGGGAGTTTTAGAAGCAAACTTTTCAGGAGAAAAAAATATTGTTTCAGGACTTATCTCTTATACAGAAGCAAAAGAGAGTGATTTCTTTAATATTTCTACATCTGAACCAAAATATGTTGGAGGAAAAGATATATCTATAAAGATAAACTCTTTACCAGAAGAGGGAAAACCTAATAATTTTCAAAATATTGTTGGAAGCAGTTTAAAAGGTGAAGCTAATTGGGATAATAAAACTTCTATTGATGTGGGACAATCATTTGTATTAAGATTAAGACTTTATGGAGATGTAAACTTAGAATCTTTAAATACTATTTCATTTGATAATCAAGATTTTAATATTTATCAATCTATTACAAATTATAGTGAAAAAATTATAAATGGAAAGTATGAAGCTAGTAAAGATTTTGAAATAGCATTTATTCCTAGAAAAAATGGAAAACTTAAAATACCAGATATAAAAATCTCATATTTTGACGTAAATGAAAAAAAATATAAAGATTTAGTTATAGAGGGAAAAAATATAGAAGTTTTAGGAGAACCTGTTTCTACTGTTTCCTCTCCAAAAACTCCAGTAGTTGATAATACTAATTTTACACCTACACCAGTAGAAAAAAATATAATAGAAATTACAACAGTTCCTACAAATGATACAAAAGCTAATAATAATCTATTAGTTATCATTGGAGTTTTAGGAGTTATAGTTATTATTGAAAGTGGAATAATTATAAAACTTTTATATGATAAAAAAAGAAAAGATAAAAACTATAAAAGTTTCTTTAAAAATATGAAAAATTCTAAAGATGATAAAGAATTTTATGAAAATTATTGTGCTTATATGAAAGAAAAATATAATTTTAGTCCTAAAGCTCATTTTGAAGATATACTTTTAAAGAATGGAGCTAACGAAGAAATTTTAGAGATAAATAGATATATTAGCAAATCTTTATTTAAAAATGAAAAACTAGATTATAATAAAATTATTAACGTTTTAAGAAAAAATGGTTAAGAGTTATTTTTAACTATTGTATTAATATTTAAAATATGTTAAAATTTATAAGGTTAGCTTCTATAGCTCAATTGGATAGAGCATCTGACTTCGGATCAGAGGGTTGAGGGTTCGAACCCTTCTAGGAGCGCCATTTTCTAAAAAATTAAGGAGCATAAAACTTATGCTCCTTTTTATAGATTTATATTTGATTTGGATTTTTGTATAAAAGAATAAAAATAACTTAAAATTCTAATATCATTATATATTCTTCATCAGTTTCAGTTATAACTTTAAATCCTACTTTTTTGTATAATCTTACTGCATAATTTTCTTTTTGAACAGAAAGAGAAACTTTTTTATAATTATTTTCTTTCAAAAATTCTATCATATTTTTTAGAAGAGATGTACCAATTCCTCTTTTTTGATATTCTTTGTCAACAGACATAGCAAGAGATGGAGTTTTATCATCTATATGTCCATAATCATTCATTATTCTTGTCCAAATAATACCAACTATTTTATTATTTAATTCAGCTACTAAAGCTATATCATCTTTAAACTTTCCAAAATCTTTAATATATATTTGTAGTTCAGGTAATTTAGTTATTTCTTTTGGAGGAGGAGTTATATTTTTAGGAATGTAAATAGCTTTATATAAAAAATCATCAAGTAAAAAATATTCATTCTCTCTTATATTTCTTATTTTGTAATTTATTTTATTTTTTAAGGTAAAAATTTGTACAGGATAGTTAAATTCTTCTGTTAATTCTCCCTCAATAAATCCTAATTTTTTATAAAATAATCTTGCAGCGATTCCCTCAGAAACTCCCTCTCTATAAGTTGAAACCTTTATCTCATCATCTAAATTAAAATTTTCTAACATCTTATTTAACATTACTTCACCTAGATGTTGTCTACGATAATTTTTATCAACAGCTAAAAAGCACAATATTTTTTCCTTCTTAGAAAATAATAAAACTCCAACTATAGTATTATTTTCTTTTACACAGATAGCTCCTTTATTTTTTATAAATTTTTCAACTATTTTTTTATGTTCTTCTAAATCTGCTTCAGTTTCTAGTCCAGGAAAGTTATTTTTTACTTTTTTTACCAAATCCATCCAATTATTAATATCTTCTAATTTTCCATATTTAATTTCCATGTAACTTCCCCTCCTTTTTTAGCATTATATCATATTTTTTCAAAAAATAAAAAAAGAGCTATTATAAATTTTTTATAGTAACAATTTTATAAAATATAATAGCTCTTTTATTTTAATTAGAATTCTTTTCCACCAGAAACTTTTATATCTGTTTCATTATTTTTTATTGCTTTTATAGAAGCCTCTAAACCTTTTGTAATAGTTTTTAAATCCATATATGGAGTATTTTTCTTATCTAAAACTTGTTCTGTAATATAAGGTACATGGATAAATCCACCTCTTATATTAAGATTATTTTTATTAATATAGTAAAGTAAAGAATACATAATATGATTACATACATAAGTTCCAGCAGTATTTGATACAGCAGCAGGGACTCCATATTTTTTTATCTCTTCAACCATAGCTTTAATTGGTAAACTTGAGAAATAAGCATTTTCTCCATCTTCAAAAACTTTTACATCAACAGGTTGATACCCTTCATTGTCAGGAATTCTTCCATCATCTAAATTGATAGCAACTCTCTCAACACTAAGTTCATATCTTCCACCAGCTTGTCCTACACAAATAACTACATCTGGTTTTACAGAATCGATATTTTCAAATAATTTTTTAGCTGACTTTTTAAATACTGTAGGAATTTGTAATTTTACTATTTCTACTCCATCAATATTATCTGGTAATCCTTTTACAGCTTCCCAAGCTGGATTTATTTTTTCTCCTCCAAAAGGGTCAAACCCTGTTATTAATAATTTCATTTTAATTCCTCCTTATATTGTGTTAAAAAGCTAATAAATACATTAAAATTATATGGATAATAAGTAAAGCTATTGCTATAGGAGCTTGTGATAATATTATACCATTTTTATTTTCCATTTCCAAAATAGAAGCTGGAACTATATTGAAGTTTGCCGCCATTGGAGTAAGAAGTGTACCACAATATCCAGCTGTTAGACCTAAAGCTCCTACTATTGCTGGATTTCCTCCAATATTTATTACAAATGGAACTCCGATTCCAGCTGTAATTACAGCAAAGGCAGCGAAAGCATTTCCCATTATCATTGTAAATACTGCCATAGCTACACAATATCCTATTACTCCAAAAATTTTGCTTCCATCTGGAATAATTCCTCCCATTATTCCAGCTACAACTTCTCCAACTCCAGCTTTAGCAAATAAAGCTCCTAAGGCTCCTAAAAGTTGTGGTAAAATTACACTTGGACCCATTTGTTGTAACATTCTTGAAGAATCATAAGGAATATTTTTTATATTTTCTTTTGTTACCAACATAGTTAAAAGTAAAGAAACTAAAGCTCCTATTCCCAACCCAATAAGTCCACCTAATTTTGTAAATTGGGCTATTGAAAAGGCAACAACTCCAATAGAAAGTGCTGGAATAAATATTTTATTTCCTATTTTTTCCTCTTGTGCTTCTCTATATTTGTCATCACTATTTTTTAAACTTCCAAGTTTTACATTTTTAGTAGCTGTTAAAATTCCCATTATTAAAAGTAAAACTCCAACAATCACAGGATTTATATATGGACCAGCCATAAAAATAAATCCAAATATTATCCAGAAACAAGCTGTTCCTAATTTTTTAGAATTTTCCTTATCAAATAAAGCATATACTCCACAAACTATTAAAATTATTCCACAGATTATATACATTATCTCAAGAAGTGTGTTAATCATTAAATATCACCTCTTTTTATTTTTTTATCAAACATATAATTTTTTATTCCGGCCAAAATAATGGCTATAATAGCCATAGGAATACTTGCTTTGGCTATATCATAAGCTTCTACTCCTTGTATTCCTGCCTCTTGTAAAGTTCCAAGAATTAATAAAACTCCAGAAGAAGCTACGAAAACATTTTGTCCATAAAAATTTCCATAGTTTTCCATACTATTAGCTAGTCCTTTTAATTCTTCATCTAATTCTTTTGTTATTTTTTTCTCTTTCTCAGCTGCTCCCTTAGCCATAGGATATACAAGTGGTCTAATAAATTGTACATGTCCTCCTAATCTTAAAGACATTGCACTTGCTATTGTCCTAATGATTACATAAAGAGTTAATACTTTTCCACAAGTAGCTCCTTGAAGAGAAGATATGCATTTAGCTGCTCTTTCTCTTAAACCATTTCTTTCTAATATCCCTACGGTAGCTAGAGTTAATAACAATAATGTCATATATCTAGTAGCAACAAAGGCACTTCCCAGTACGCCTAAAATTTCTGTAAGATTCATAGAAGATACAAGTCCAGTAGTAAGACCAGCTATTAGAACTACTGCAATAGTATCTAATTTTAATGTAAATCCTACTAAAATTAATAAAACACCTATTAATTTTATCATTTTTGTTTCCTCCTCCTATTTATATTTTTAATACACACAATGTATATTATACAATAAAATTTATAATTAGTAAATTATTATTTATAAAATAAAAGAAAAAATAATAAATTGTCTTTAAAATTTAATAATATTGTATTAAATTTTTAATAGAATTGACATAAAAAAAGAACTATTACAAATTATTTGTAATAGTTCCTATAAAAATTTATATTTTTTATAAAATCTCAGAGCTATTAATAATAATAGCACCTTTTTCTTTCATTTCATTGATAGCATCTAATGAAGAATTAGGAGTTAAATTTACTCCTCTACAACCATCTTCAACTAGATATACTTTATAACCTAACTGAAGGGCATCTAATACTGTAAATTTTACACAGAAATCTGTAGCTAATCCCATAATATATAGAGTGTCTATATTATTTTTCTTTAAAATAGAGTCTAATTCAGTTTTATTTAATTTTCCATTATCGAAAAATCCACTATAAGAATCAATTTCTTTATTTGTTCCTTTAAAAATAATTTTATCTATATATTTAGAATTTAAATTAGGATGAAATTCACTTCCCTTTGTATTTTCAACACAATGGTTTGGCCACCAAACTTGAGGTAAACCGTTTAATATTCCAAGCTCTCCGATTTTTCCATCAGAATTACTAGCAAAACTTTTATGAGTTATTGGATGCCAATCTTTAGTTGCTAGTATCATATTATTAGAATTTTTAAATTTTTCCATAAGAAGATTTCCAACAGAGATAACTTTATCTCCATCTTTAACTTCTAAAGCACCATTTTTACAAAAATCATTTTGTAAGTCTATTAATAACAAAGCTTTCATTATCATCACCTAAAATATTTTATAAATCTTAAAGGAATTATAGCATATCTAGTATAATTATTCAATGTTATATGTTTAAAACGTCTTTATAAAGCAGCATAGCCATATAGAAATATATTACTAGAGCTAAAGCATCTACTATTGTTGTAACTAATGGTCCAGCCATTATAGCTGGGTCAAGTTTTAATTTTTTAGCTCCAATTGGAAGTAATCCACCAACAAGTTTTGCTATTACAACTACAACTCCCAATGTTAAAGAAACTAAAAGGGAGATTTTTAAATCATTTTTTAAAATAAGTTTCATACGTAAAAAATTAACAAGTCCTAAACCTATACCAACAATCATACTAACTCTTAATTCTTTCCATAAAACTTTTAAGCAATCACTATCTTTTATTTCTCCTAAAGCCATTCCTCTAATAACAAGTGTAGAAGATTGAGAACCAGCATTTCCCCCTGTATCCATAAGCATTGGGATAGCTGCAGCAAGGACTACCATTTGTTCAATAATATTTTCATATTTACTAATAATTGTTCCTGTAAAAGTAGCTGAAACCATTAAAACCAAAAGCCAAGTTAGACGATTTTTAGCTAGTTGAAATACAGATGAATCTAAATATTCCTCTTTACTTGGAGCCATAGCAGCCATTTTTTGGAAGTCTTCTGTATTTTCTTCTTCAATGGCATCCACAACATCATCTATTGTGATAATTCCAACTAATATATTTTCTTTGTCAATAACAGGTAATACTGTTAAATCATATTTTTTAAATAAATCTATTGCTTCTTCTTGATTTGTAGAAGTTGTAACATATAAAATATTTTTATTCATGACATTTTCTATTAAATCATTATCATTTGAAATTAATAAATTTTTTAAAGAAATTTCACCAATAAGTTTTTTGTTTTCTGTTACATAAGCAACATCTATAGTCTCTAATTCTTCAACTTTTTTTCTTATAAATAAAAGACTATCTTTTACAGTCCAGTTACTTTTTAGAGAAAGATATTCTATTGTCATTAAACTTCCAGCAGAATCTTCCTCATAAGATAAAAATTGATTTATCAAAGAACGATTTTCATTTTTATAGTTTTCTAAAACTCTTTTTACAACATTTGAAGGCATCTCTTCAATAAAATCTATCATATCATCAAAGTAAAGTTCTTCTAAAAGTCCTTGTAACTTTTCGTCATTGATAGAGCTTATTAATTTCATTTGCATATCAGGGTCTAATTCAGCAAATACTTCAGCTGCCCTTTCTTTATTAAGAAGTCTAAATAAAATTATTAAATCTTTTTCATTTTCTTCGTTGTTTTCAAAAAATTCAATAATTTTTACAGGAGTTTCAGAGTTTAAAACTCCTTGTAATCTTTTTAAGTCTTTTTTTTCAAGAAGTTCTCTTACTATTTTTTCAAACATTTTTCCTCCTTTTACAGAGGAAAAAACATTATCCCTCTGTAATTCATATTAAATTTTTAATTGTTATTTTACATTGGGGATAAGTATCCATAATTTTCTCCTTATTTATAAATTTCTATTTAACTTAAGTATTATATCATTTTTTATATTAAAAGTAAATATTTTTATTTTTTGAGAATTTATTTTAGCAAAAAATGTAATATTATAAAAATATGATATAAAAAAAGAGGATATAAAATCCTCTTTTAATGTAATTATTTATTTTTATTAATATGGATATATATTTAAGATAAAAACTTTTAACTTTCCTCTTTATATCTTCTAATCATATCTAAAACTTCCATATTTTCATCAAGAGTAATTCTTACAGTAGAATTTGGATTAGCCACTGTAGTTTCCTCTTCATGTCCATTTTTACCGATTAAAGTCATTACAGGAAGTTTAATTTTTCTAGGGTCGTATTTAGGAGTAACAACTTCTAATTCTTCCCCAGTTTCTAATCTATTTCTTATAGCAAGTACATATTGATTATCTCCAATTTTATCAATTACTTTTGCAACTAGTTGGTGAGTTTGACTATAAGAATTTCTATCATTATAGTTTTGAGCTTCTGCTCCAGGTCTTCCATGATAGAATCCTTCTGTATATAATCTATGAGAAGTTGATTCTAATTCTTTTATCCATTTTTCTTCAAAAGAATAATTTCCAGCATAGTATTTATCAATAGCTTCTCTATATGTTTTAACAACATTAGCTACATAATAAATCCCTTTCATTCTTCCCTCAATTTTTAAAGAATCTACACCAGCTTCTAATATGTCATCAATCATTCTTATTGTACATAAATCTTTTGAACTAAAGATGAATGTTCCATGGTCATCTTCAAATACTGGCATATATTCTCCAGGTCTTTTTTCTTCAACTACAGAATATCTCCATCTACAAGATTGAGCACAATCTCCACGGTTAGCATCTCTTCCTGTCATATAGTTACTTAATAAACATCTTCCAGAAATAGACATACACATAGCTCCATGAATAAATACTTCAATTTCAATATCAGGAACTTTAGCTCTGATTTCTTTTATATTTTCTAAAGATATTTCTCTAGCAAGAACAACTCTTCTAGCTCCCATATCTCTCCAAGCTTTTACAGACACCCAGTTTGTATTACTTGCTTGTGTACTTACACTAATTGATAAGTTTGAATTTTCTTTTACTATTTGGAAAACTCCTAAGTCAGCAACTATAACTCCATCAACATGAATACTTTCTAAGAATTTTACATATTCTGGTAAATCTTCTAATTCTTCATTATGTGGAATTACATTTAAAGTAACATAAACTTTTTTTCCTAAAGAATGAGCATACTCAACAGTTTTTGTAAGCTCTTCATCAGAAAAGTTATTACTTCCAGCTCTTAAGTTAAAAGCCTTTCCTCCTAAAAATACTGCGTCAGCTCCATAATGGAAAGCCATTTCCATTTTTTCAATATTTCCTGCTGGAGCTAATAATTCAACTTTTTTCATTACATCTCCTCTTTCTTTATATATCAATTAATTTTTAAATTAATCTATTTTTGTAGTATAATCTCCAAACTTAGTGATTTCGTGGAAGAATCTAAGTTTAACAGTTCCTACAGGTCCATTTCTCTGTTTACCAATGATTACTTCAGTTATTCCCTTTTCATCAGTATTTTCATTATAATAATCATCTCTATAAAGGAAAATAACCATGTCGGCATCTTGTTCTATTGCTCCTGATTCTCTTAAGTCAGAAAGCATAGGTCTTCTATCAGCTCTTTGTTCAGGAGCTCTGGAAAGTTGTGATAAAGCTATAATTGGTACATCTAATTCTCTAGCAATACCTTTAAGAGACCTTGAAATATCAGAAATTTCTTGTTGTCTATTATCTCCTTTTCCAGAACCTTTTATAAGTTGTAGATAGTCGATTATTATAGCATCAAGTCTTCCCATAGCTTTTAATTTTCTAGCTATTGACCTTATTTCCAAAACATTTACACTTGGAGTATCAGCAATATGAATTTTTGCTTCTGAAAGTTGTCCACAAGCAATACCGATTTTTCCCCATTCATCATCTGTTAGAAAACCATTTCTAATTTTTTGTAATCCAATTCCTGATTGGATAGATAAAAGTCTTTGTAAAAGTTGAGCACTAGACATCTCAAGACTGAATAATAAAACTCCTTTTTCTGAACGAGTAGCCATATTAAGTGCAATATTTAAGGCAAAGGCTGTCTTTCCCATGGCTGGTCTAGCTGCTAGTACAACTAAATCTGAAGGATGAAACCCACTTGTTTTGTCATCAAACATAGAAAATCCTGAAGAAATTCCTGTAGTAGCTCCTTTATTTTTAACTATAACTTCTAATCTCTTTAATTCTTCTGTTATAGCTTCTCTTATATTTACAATCTCTTTTGAATCTTTATTCTCCGCAATTTTAAATATAAGTCCCTCTGCTTTATCAAGTATTACATCAGCATCTTCATAACCATCATAAGCCATTTCTACAATTTTTGTTCCTGCTGCTCCAAGACTTCTAAGTAAAGCCTTTTCTTTTACAATTTTAGCATAGGATAAAAGATTAGCTGCTGTAGGAACATCTCTTATGATATCCATAAGAGTTTCTTCTCCACCAGCTTCTTCAAATTTACTCATTTTTTTTAATTTTTCAGATACTAAGACAGGGTCAATATTTTCTTGATTGCTATAACAAGATGACATTGCTTCAAATATATATTTATGAGCTACTTTATAAAAATCATCTCTACCTATTATTCCAATAACTTCTCCAAAAGATTCTGGTTTTAAAAATATTCCACCAAGTACAGCTTTTTCAGCTTCCATACTACTTGGTACTGTCTTAAATTTTTCTAATTTTTCTTCCATAATTATCCTTTTGTTACTACTGTGATTTCAGCTTTTACCTCTGGATGTAATTTAATTGTAACTTTGTGTTCTCCTAAAGCTTTTATACTACATTCAATTTTTTTTCTATCGATTTTTATTCCAAAAACTTTTTCTAATTCAGAAGCAACTTCTTTATTAGTAATAGCTCCAAATAATTTTCCGTTTTCTCCAACTTTTACTTTAATAACTAATTTTTCTTTTTCTAATCTTTCTTTTAAAGCTATTGATTTTTTCTTTTCTTCTTCATTTCTTTTTTCATCTTTTTTCTTTTGATTTTCTATTCTTTTTAATTCTTCTGGGGTAGCTATGATTCCTTTATTATTTTTTAATATAAAGTTTTTTGCATACCCATCAGAAACAGATATTAAATCTCCTTTTCTTCCTTGTCCTGCTACATCTTGTGTTAAAATAACTTGTATTTTTGCCATTATTTTTTCCCTCCGTTGTTAATTTTTATAACCTGTATTTTCAAAAAATCAAAGCATTCTAATGCTCCTAATACAAAAGTAATTCCTGAAAAATAAAAACCTACTATAAAGGATATTCCTTGACTAATAAGATTCATTTTTGTTTTACTATTTACTAAAGTATATATGAGTTTTATTCCATAAAGTGTATAAGAAATTTTTACAATTTCTAACACATTCATAGCTAATATTTTTCCATAAGATGAATATCTTTCTATAAAAAATGCTACTATATAAAGAATAAGCCATTCATAAGAAATTTTCCATTGGTTATATGTATCTTTCATAACAGATAGATACGTCAAATATGTTACTAAACCTGAATACATAAAAATTAAGAAAATTCTGTATTCACTTAAATATTTTAAAATTATACTTAAATCTCTTTGACTAAATCCATATTGATTTACATATATATCACTTGCTGTTTTCTTTAAAACTTCAATAGCTTCTCCAGCATATCCTAAAAAGAATAATATAAGTCCTGTTGAAACTAATGATGTTAAAATTATTCTATCATATATTTTAATTTTTATTTTAGAAATTTCAAATCCATAATAAAAAGCCTCTATGACTAAAAAAACAGACACATATAACATCATACTAAATTTACTTAAAATACTTATAAAAAATAGTGTAGCAATGTTAGTAATAAATATTTCTTTAGAATTCATAGTTTTATTTGATTTTATTTTATAGACTGGAAATATAAAACTTATTAAGGGAAAAATAGAAGCGATATTGTATACTAAAAAAGATACTATTGTTGTTTTTAATATACTCATAAAATTTAAGTTTAGTCTGTTATTTTTTAATTCCATTAATTTAACCCCTCTAAATATGATACAAGATTTTTAGTCATATTATCTTTTGATTTTTCTTTTATTTCTTTTTTAAATATATAAGCAGTTTTTAATTTTGATTTTGTAATCTGTTGTACAATTTCTTGGAATGGTAAATTATAATAATCACTTTCCATTGATTCTTTAGAGAATTCATTTTCTCTAAAAGCTATATAAAGAGTATTATCTTCTATTTTAAGAGGAAAAGCATCAGATAAAAAAGCCTTATAAGTTGGTTTTTCATCTTTAGCAGCTTTTAATATATCATTCCACTTATTTTTTACCTCATCAATAGAGATTAAAATTTCTTTTTCAGTTTTAGAATTTTCATCAATATTTTCTTTAGGTGAAACTACAACTTCTTTATAAACTATTTCAGTTTCTTTAGATTTTTCAGAAAGCTTTATTATATTGTTAAGTACAACATGCCCTAAAAGTCTTTTATCTTCTTCATACTTAAACTTATTAAGACTATCATAAACTCCACCTATAATTTTTAATCCCTCTTCTACAGAAATCCTTTGACTTATAACTTCATCTTTAATATATTTTGCAAAATCCTTAAAATATTTTTCAATATCTATAGAATCTATCCATAATTTTTCTAAAAATTCTACACCATTTTTTAAAGACTTACTCTTTATTATATCATAAAATTCTCTTAATGTCTCTTTAGAAGTTACACCTAATATTTCACTTGTTTTACTTTCTATAATATCTTGATTTAAGTTTGCAATTATAACTCTTTCCAAAATAGAGATACTATCTCTCATACTTCCACCAGAAGCTTCATAAATTAATTCCAAGCTACCATTATCAATTTTTATATTTTCTTTTTCACAAATATCAGATAATTTTTCACTAACTTCTTTATAACTAAGAGTTTTAAAATCATATCTTTGACATCTTGAAATAATAGTTGGTAATATTTTATCTGGTTCTGTTGTAGCAAGTATAAAAATAACATGTTCAGGTGGTTCTTCTAAAGTTTTTAACAAAGCATTAAATGCTTCTTTTGTAAGCATATGAACTTCGTCAATTATATATATTTTTTTTCTACCTTTTGAAGGTCTATAATTTATTTTATCTTTTAATTCTCTGATTTCATCAATACCTCTATTAGAAGCAGCATCAATTTCAATTAAATCTATAAAACTTCCTTTGTCTATCTCTTGACAGTTTTCACAATGATTACAAGGAGTACTACTTATTCCATTATTTAAACAATTAACTCCTTTTGCTATAAGTCTGGCTGAAGTAGTTTTTCCTACTCCCCTTGGTCCACTAAATAGATAGGCATGAGACAATTTATTATTATCTAAAGAATTTTTAAGAGTTTTTATTATATCAGACTCACCAGCAACCTCTTCAAAAGTTTTTGGTCTATATTTTCTATATAGTGTTACATGCATGATTTTCTCCTAATGCTAATCTATTCTAATTCATAATTACTCATTTTTGTTCTTAAAGTATTTCTTGTTATTCCTAAAATTTCAGCAGTTTCAACTCTTTTTCCACTAGTAATTTCTAATACTTGTCTTATTAATTCTTTTTCTACTTTAGAAATTATATTTGAATAATATGCTCCTTTTCCAGTAGCTTGAAAAGCTGAAATTTCTCCTTCTATCCAATCAGCTAATATCCAATCTTGAATATCTCCTTTTCTTTTAACAGGTCTGTTTCCTAAAACATTACTTGGTAAATCTTCTACTAATATAGAATTTCCTCTACATAAAGCTATGGCAGATTTTATAGCATTTTTTAATTCTGTTACATTTCCTGGCCAATCATATCTCATTATTTTTTTGATAGCTGGTTTACTAACACCTTTTACAGCTTTATTTAATTCAGCATTACATTCTACCAAATATTTATCGATAATAAAAGGTATATCATCTTTTCTTTCTCTTAAAGGAGGAATATTTATTTCTAAAACTTTTAATTTGTGATAAAGTTCTTCAATAAAAGTTCCATTTAGGATAGCTTCTTCTAAATTTGCACTTGTAGTGGCAATAACTCTAATATCAGTTTTTATAGGGTCTGCTCCACCCATTCTAAAAAATTCTTTTTCTTGTAGTAAATAAAGTAATTTTGATTGAATATCAAGGTTTAAAAATTCTATATTTCCAAGATGAAGAGTTCCACCATTAGCTTTTTCTAAATCTCCAGCTTGAGAAAATATTGCTCCTTCAAAAGCTCCTTTTTCATATCCAAATAATCTTCTTTCTAGTAGAGAATTTTGGAATGAAGTACAGTTAATACTAATAAATGGTTTTTTAGCAGCATCACTAAATTGATGAATAGAAGTTGCAACACTTTTCTTTCCTGTTCCTTTTTCTCCAACAATTAGAACAGGAACTCTACTTATAGCAACTTTTCCTATTTTCTTATAAACTTCAACAATTTCTTTAGTTTGTCCTATTAATCTTTCACCAGTATTTTTATTTTTATCAACTCTTTCTGCCATTAATTTGTGGTCTTTTACAGATTTCTCAATAATTTTTATAATTTCATCTGTTTCCAATGGTTTTAAAATATAATCATAAGCACCAGCTTTTATACTTCCAGCCACAACTTTTAAGTTAGAACTTTGTCCAAGCACAATTATAACAGCTTTCTTTTGAAATTCTTCTATTTTTTTAATGATATTTATAAGAGTATCAGCTGGAAGTTGTGCTTCTTCTACTAAAACACATTCATATCTTCTTTCTTTTAATGCTTCTATAAATTCTGCCACATTTTCAACTGTTTTTACTTCGTTGTCAATATTATTTTCTAATTTCTCCTTAAGCTCAATATCAATTCTAAATCCTAATATGTTCATATACATCTCCTTAATAATTATAGAATTTTAAACACCTTTTAATTTAAATGTATAATCTAGTATTACTCTTCCTTTTATTCTTAAACCGTGCTTACTTAAATAAATCTTCCAAGTACGACCTATATTTTCAATAGCTTTATTAATTTCTGGAACTCCACTTCCTTTTATTATAGTAAGATTTAAAACTTCTCCTCTTTCATTTACATCAAGTCTAACTTTTACAGTTCCTTGTAAACCACGAAGTTCAGCTTTTTCAGGATATTCAGGTTCTCTATTAGAAGAATCCCATCTAGCAATAACATCTCCATCTTCTAATCCTAATTTATATCCGCTAGGGAGTCCCTCGACTTTTCCTTTGTCAACTTTTATATTTTCAAAAGTCATATCTTTATTAGAATTTATTGTTAAATTTTCATCTTGTACATCAGAAATTATTTTATCAATAATTTTTGCATCACTAAAAATAGACTTTTCTTTTTCTAATCCCACACTTTCTTCTCTTTCATATTTCATTTCTTTTTTATAAGCCATAGCTACATTTTCTAATTGACTATTTCTTTTTATACTTTTATCTTTTTTAGAAGAAATAATTTCAAAAGATGGAGCTTGAATCCCTTTAGATAGTTCTACTAAATTTAAACTCTTTTCTTTTTTTACTTCTTCAGTATTTTCTACAATATTTTCTACAGTTGTATTTTGAGTTTGTTTTTTTTCAGATTTCTTTTTATTAGGCAAATCTTTATTATTTTCTTTAGAAAAAGTTTTTTCTTTTTCTAATGCCACTAATCCTACTTTTATTTTTTTATCTCCAACATCTTCTGTTGTAAAAGTAGGAATTAAATAGATAAGTCCTATATTAAGAGCTGAGGCTATTATAAAAGAAAAGAAATCATTTTTTTTAATTCCCATAATCTCAACTCCTATTTTTCAAATATAGTATCTATATCTAATTGTTCTGCTCCTGCTTCTTTAGAAAGAGTCATTATCTCTACAATATATCCATAATCAAGGGTTTTATCACCACTTATTACTACAGCTTTGTTATCTGAATTACTCAATATTTGAGCTAGTTTTCTTTGTAAGTTTGCTTTATTAACAAGAATTTTTTTAGATTCATTTCCCTCTTGATATTTTATAAATATTTCTTTTGTATTTGTAAGACTAAGTTGTACTTCTTTTACAGTTTTAATCTCTCTTATTGTAGATTGAGGTAAATCAATTTTTATTCCTGTATCAACATCTTCAAAAGTTGTAGCTACTAAGAAAAATATTAGTAAAAGGAAAACAACATCTATAAGAGGAGTCATTTCAAGAATAATATTTTTATTATTTCTTCTTCTGTATCTTTCTATCTTCATAACCTATCTCCTAAAATAATTTATTACCTCTGTACTTCCTTTTTCTATATCACTTATAATATTATCTATTTTTTTATTATAGTAGTTATAAATTATCATAGCTGGTATAGCTACAAATAATCCTCCAGCAGTAGTGAATAAAGCTTCTGATATTCCTTCAGCTAGTACAGCAGCATCCCCTGTTCCATGAATAGCTACAGCTTGGAAAGCTTTAATCATTCCTGTAACAGTTCCTAAAAGTCCTAAAAGTGGTGTAACATGAGCTACCATTGATAATATCCACATATTTTTTTCTAATGTGGCTATTTCAGTTAAAGCTGTTTCTCTTGCTTTTTCTTCAAGAGTAGTTAAATTAGTTGTTTTTGTTTTAGACCAAAGGCTTAAGATATCTTTGACAACTCTACCAGATGCTGATTTTGATTTTCCTAAAAATTCTATAGCACCTTTTACATCATTTTTTTCTAAATATTTTTGAAATTCATCTCTTATATCATCAAATCTTCTTCTTTCTGATGAAACAAAATAAAAAAATCTTTCAATTATAACTGTAGTTCCAAGAATTGACATACCTGCTATAAAGTACATCAAAATTCCACCTTTTTCAATCCAGTACATTCTTCTCCTCCTAAATTATAAAGCTATTGCTATTCCTATTACTGCTAAAACACCTAGTATATATTTTAAAGGTGATGATTCTTTTTCAACATCTTGACTAACTTCTTGTTTTAATTTTTCATTTTCTCTAAGTAATGTATCTTCACTTTCTTCTTTTAATTCTTTGTTAGATACATTTAATCTTGTAGCATCAACTTTTTCTTGCTCTAATTCCAATTTTTCTTCTTTTATATCTCTTAATTCTAAAGTATCTTTATTTATACCTGTAACTTCTTTATCAATAGATACATTATTAACAGGAGCTTTTTGCTCTGCTGAATATACTCCTAAACTCATTGATAACATTAATAATATTGCTAATTTTTTCATTTTTTATCCTCCAATTTTTTATTATTTTTCATTTTCTTCTGGGTTTATTACTTCATTAGTAACTATTTCTTCTTGTATATCTTCTGTTATTTTATTTTCTACAATCTCATCTACAACAGTTTCAGTAGTATTTGTAGATTTTTCATTTTTTATAGCTTCTTTTATTTTTTCAACTATATCTTGATATTTAGAAGCACTATCTTTATTTACAGATTTTAATTCTTCATAATATTTTAATATTCCATCAATATTTTCTTTTTGTAAATTTAGATATAATAGTTTTTCTAAAATAAATTCTGAATATTCTTGAGCATTTGAATTTCCACTAAGTTCTTCATAAGCTTTTATAGCTTTCTCCATGTCTCCAGAAATTTCATAAACTTCAGCAAGTTTTATTTGAGCAGGTATTACATATTTACTTTGTGGATAAACTACAAATACTTTAGTAAGAGTAACTGTGGCTTCCTCTATTTTTTTCTCTATTGCATAAATATTTCCCATCATATAAAGAGCATAATCTTTATATGAACTGACTTCTAAATTATAAATTTCTTCATAATGTTTTAAAGATTCTGTATATTGATTATTTGAAAATTCATCATCAGCTAAAACTTTTAATCCATAATCTTTATAAGTACTTGATTCTAATAAGATTGGTTCAACTTTTCTAGCTTCTTCTATCATATCCATATCTCTATAATAAATAGAACTATAATAAGCTTTTTTATATTTATCAGTTAATTTATCAATCCAAGTTTTTGCTTCTACTTTATTATTATCTAAGAATAAAATATCAACAATTTTTTCTACTGTTAAATCTCTTTCAGTTTTATCATTTTCAGAAGAAAGTTTAAGATATAATCTTTGATATTCTTCTAGAGCTGTTTTTAAATTTCCTTCTTCTACTAGGATTTTTCCTCTTATTATCATAAGGTTTTTATTATAAGTAGAATTTTTATAAATATCCATAAATTTTTGACTTTCATCTAGGAAAGTTTTCTTGTCATCTAAATTAATATAACATCTAAGTGCCCAATAGTTAGAACTTTCTCTATACTCTAATTTATAAAGTTTGTTGTTAGATATCTCTTTAAATAATTCTAAAGCTTTATTGTAATCTTTTTCAGCATAATAAGTATCAGCTATTTGATATTTTGCATAAGAGAAACGTTCTTTATATTTTAATAAATCTGTAAAATATTTTCTAGCAGTTTTGAAATCTTCTTTTCTATAATAAGTGATTCCTAAAATATCTATTATATCATCTACTTTGTAACCAGCTGAGTTTTCTATATATGTTTTTCCTAAAGTAATAACCTCATCATATTTTTCCCATAAAAATTGATTTTTTATAGTAGAATATTTTACTTTATTTAATAATTCTTTATCTAAATTTTCACTTTTTTCAAGTCCACCAAAGAATCCAGCTGCTTTAGAATAATTACCTATTCCCATATAAGCTATACCTTTTAGATATTGATTTTCATCAGTAACTTCCATAGTATTTAAAGTTTTTATAACATCAGAATATTTTTTTTCATTTACCAATAAATCTACTAATTTATTGGCAATCTCTGTATCTTGAGTAGTTTTTAAATAATCTTTATATAGATTTTCAGCCTTTAGATATTTTCCTTTTTTGTAATATAAATCTCCAGTTACTATATATATATCTTTTTTATATTTAGTATCTTCTGAGAATTTTTCTCTGTACTCTTTTAATAGATTATCAGTTATCTTTTCATCTTCTATTTTTCTAGCAATTACCATAGCTCTATAAAGATTTTCTAAAGTAGGATAATCTTTATATATTTCCATATAATAATCATAAGAAGTTTTATAATCTTCAAGTTCATACATAGAATTAGCTAAAATTATTCTAATATCATTATATTTTTTACTATCAGTTAAATAGTTATCTAAATCTTTTTGAAATTCTATAACTTTTTTATAGTTTCCTAGATTATAATAAGATAATGCTTCGTAATATCTTACATCAACCATATATTTTGGTATTTTTATTTTTTCAAATTCTTTTAAGGCTCTTTGGAAATTATTTTCCTTGAAAAATGAATAAGCATAAGCATATTGGGCATTTACATCTCTATTTGGAATTTTTTCAAAAAAATCTATAGCTCTTCTATATTCTTCTCTAGTTACAAAATGGTTACCAAAAATTTTAGAAGCTTTTATGATTTCATCATTATCTTTTAATTCTGAATAAAGTTTTAAAGCTTTATTGGTTTCACTTCTATTTAAATAAATTTCTATAAGAACTAACTTTCCTTTTTGAGTATAAGAATCATTTGGAAAATTTTTTAATCCTGATTCTAAATAAGCAATAGCTTTATTTATATCATTTAATTTATAATTTAATATTCCATAAAGATAAGTTACTAAAGCCATATCTTTATCTTTTTCATCTAGATTATTATAAACATTTATAGTATTTAGTGAATTTTGATATTCTCCTAAATTTAAAAGTGCTAAAGATTTATAAAGTAAAGCTTTAGAAGAGTTATTTCCCTTAAGAGCCATAGCTCTATTAAAATGTTCAATAGCTTCTTCATTTCTTCCTGCATTTAACAAAATAATTCCACTATCATAATTCATCTCTTCATAAATTTTTTTATTTTCACTAACTAAATTTCTATATTCATTAGCTTTTTCTTGATTTTTTTCAAGAATTGCCATTCTATAAAGATAAGAATAAGCTTCAGCTTTTTCATCTTTTTTTACTTTATATTCTGTTAAATATTTTTGAAAATATAATTTTGCATCTTGAAAATTATTGGTTAAATAACTTACAAGAGCTATTCTTTTACAAAGGTTTTTATTATATTTTGATTCAGGATAAGTAATTAAGAATTTTTTAGATTCTTGTACAGCCATTTGGTAATTACCTTGGTTGTATAATTCATTTAAAAATACAACATCTTCTTTCATTCCACCATAGGCAAGAGTACTCATTACTACAGAAAAAACCATCATTTTTTCAATTACTTTTTTCAAAAGTATCATTCCTCCCTATTTATAACAAAGTCTAGTATTTTTTCTATCTCCGATATATCAACATCAGTATTTATACAAGGAGAAGTTTTTATTATATTAAAAATTCCATAAACATTCATAGGATACATATCAAATATTCCAGTAACTAAATCTCTTTTACAAGCTACAGCTATTATAAAGTCTGGTCTTTCTTTTTTTAAATAAAGTCTTGCTAAAGTTCCACCAGTAGCCACTTTAATATCAATATTGTATCTTGATTTAAGATTTAATAAATCTGCTATTTTACATTTTCCACATCTTTTACAATTTTCTATATTAGAAGTTATTTTAAAACAACAATTATAATCTTGAATACAATGAGGCAGTAAAATAGATATTTTTTTTGGTATAGTATCTTTTATATTTTTTAATACTCTTTTGTTGTTATAAGTTAAAAGTTTCTTAGCGAACTTATTAAAAGCTTTTTGGTCTTTTAACATCTTTTCTTCAAAAAAATAACATATAAAGTAATAATTATAAACAAATTTATCTATAATTTTTTTTAAAAATTTGGTCATAAATTTACCCCGTACAGAATTTTTTTTATACAATAAATTATAGCATACTTTTTTATCTATTTCAAACTTTATAAATGTTTTTTTATATTTTTAATATATTTAAAGAATAAAAATATTTTTTATTTTGTTAGAATAAAAAATGACCAATAACTTTTTTCAAAATTATTGGTCACTTATTATTATTTTTTTATAAACACATTTTATAGATATTTTCTATATCTTTTTGGTTAAGTGGTTTAAATCCTTTTAATATTCCATCATTACAAGCTTTTTTAGCCATTATTTCAAAATGAGTTTCATCAATTCCTAAATCACTAAGATGTTTTTTAAGTCCTAACTCTTCAAATAGGAATTTTTCTAACATTTCAATACTTTTATTTGCAACTTCCATAGACTCTAAGTTTTTATCAATTCCAAATACATTTACTCCGAAATTATAGAAACGTTCTACATTAGTTTCATCTAAAATATATTTCATCCAACGAGGGGTAAGAATTCCTAAACCAAGTCCATGAGTTATGTCATAATATGCTGAAAGTTGATGTTCTATTGGGTGACAAGTCCAAGTACAAGTTTGACAAGCACTTACAAATCCATTGATTGCCCAAGAAGATGTCCACATTAAGTTTGCTCTAGCTTCTTCATTTTTTGGGTCTTTCATAGCAATAGGTGCATATTTTATAACTGTTTTCATCATTCCTTCCATAAAAGTATCTAACATGTACATACTTTCTTCTTGATTAAAATATGTTTCAATTATATGAGAAAGGATATCAACAGAACCACAAGCTGTTTGATAAGGTGAAACTGTAAAAGTATTTTTTGGGTCTAGGAAAGAAACTTTTGGTAAAACTTCTTTTGAAGCAAAACCAACTTTGTCATTACTATCCATATTACTAATTACTCCGAAAATATCCATTTCAGAACCTGTTGCTGAAAGAGTAAGAATAGATACAAGAGGTAAGGCTTTTTCAATTTTTGCTTTTCCTATTACTAAATCCCAAGGGTCACCATCATAGAAAGTTGCTGCTCCAATGGCTTTTGTACAGTCAATAACACTTCCACCACCAACGGCTAAAAGCACATCTATTTTTTCTCTTTTACAAATTTCAGCTCCAGCTTTTACAGATGTAACACGAGGGTTTGGTTCTATTCCATTTAATTCAAATAATTCTAATCCAGCTTTTTTTATCTCTTCTACTACTTCATCATAAAGTCCTATTTTCTTAATACTTCCTCCACCATAACAAAGAAGTACTCTGTTTCCAAATTTTTTTAATTCTTTTCCAAGATTAGAAATTTGATTTCCTCCAAAATAAATTTTTGTTGGTATGTTGTAAACGAAATTATACATTTTTCAAACCTCCTAAAATTTTTATTAAAACTCAAGAAATTTTTATAAACCCTAACTATAAGACGTTAAATTTTCTATTTTTGCTTTGATTTTTTTTAATTTTATATTAAAATGTAAGAAAAAAAGCTACAATAAAATTGTAGCTTAAATTATAAATCATTAACTTTTTAGAGCAAGAGGCATAACCACATAGATATAATCTTCTTTTCCTTCTTCTACTATTTTAACAGAACTATTAGCCTCTTTTAATTCTATGATTATATCTTTTTCATTATCTAAATTTTGCATAAATTCTAATAAGAATTTAACATTTAGAGATATTTTTAAATTGTCTCCCTCATAATTAATAGGGAAATCTTCTACTACTTTTGCAATACTACTTGTACCATTTATAAGTAATCTTCCATTTTTAAATTCTAATAAAGCACCATTTTTTGTATCTGTATTATTTTTTACAAATATTTGCACTCTTTTTAAAATTTTGCAAAAATCACTATTTTTTATTACAAATTTTTTATTGTATATGGCTCCTTGTAATATTCCTTTATAATTAGGATAAGAAAGTTCTATTATTCTAGAAATAATTTCTGTTTCTCCACTTATGAAATAAACATAATTTTTCTTATACATAACTTTTATATCCTCTAAACTTTCTACTCTTAAAAGTTTTGTTATAGCTTCAACAGAATTAAGAGGAATACTTATTTCTAATTCACATTGATTTTCTATTGGTTTTTCTAAATAAGTCATACGATAAGTATCAGTTGTAACAAATCTAGCAATTTTATCACTTACTTCTAGTCTTATACAATTTATAGCAAGATTTTCACTACCAGTAGCAGCAGAGAATTTTACTTTTTCAAAAGTTTCTAAAAGTTCTGTACCTTGTATAGTAAACCATTTTTCAGCACCATCATAAGAATAATCTAATTTTGGATATTCATCAGCATTCATAATAGAAAACTCTGTAGCAGAATCTTCAGTTTCTATTATAAGATTCCCATTTTGAACTTTTAAAGAAAGTTCTGTATCAGATAACTCTTTTATATATTCTTCAATTAATTCAGGATGAAAGGCAACAATACCATTTTCTATAACATTTGCTTCTATGCTAGAAATCATAGTAATTTCTAGATTTGTTCCATAGAAAGTCATTTTATTATCTTGAGCCTTTATAAATACACAACCTATTATAGGTTTTACTTTATTTTCAGATATAGCTTTTTCTACAATTCTTAATTTTTTTAAGAATTGAAGTCTATCTATCTTTACAAACATTATTCCTCCTACTTTTTAAATAAAAAGATTTTTATATGTTTCTTTATTATATTTTTTTCTAAGTTTTGCTAAAGTTTTTTTCTCTAATTGTCTTACTCTTTCTCTAGTGATACTAAAAGTTTCTCCTATTTCTTCAAGAGTATGGATGTCATAACCATCAAGACCATATCTTCTTTTTAATATTTCTCTTTCTCGAATATTTAAATCATTTACCATTTTTTTAACTTTTTCTCTACCCATTTTATTTATAAATTCTTTTTCTATATCTATATCATCTTGGATAGCTAAAGTATCTTCTAAATAGATATTGTCTCCTATTTCTTCATTTAGTGACATTATTTCTTGAAAATCAATATTAGCTTCTTCTACAGTTTTTAATTTTAAATCTAATTTTTGGGCAATTTCTTCATTTGTAGGGTATTCACCTGTTTTTGAAACTTCTTCTAAAACAAATTTATTTATCTTATTATAAATATCATATTTATATGAAGGGATTCTGATTTCTCGCCCTTTATTAATGAGAGCTTTTGTGATAGATTGTTTTATCCACCATACAGCATAAGTAGAAAAACGATAACCTTTATTCATATCAAATTTTTCAACAGCATGGATAAGTCCAAAGTTTCCCTCACTGATTAAATCTATAAAAGACATTTTTTTATTCATATAATTTTTGGCAATACTGACTACAAGACGTAAATTAGAAACTATTAATTGATTTTTAGCTTCTAAATCTCCCTTTTTTATTTTTAAAAGTAATTCTTCTTCTTCTTCTTTAGATAAAATCTTATATTTTTTTATATCATTTAGATAAATAGCCACTAAATCTTTTTCTTCCATTAGTATCACCTCTAATTAAAACTCTTCTTTTAATTCACGAGTCATCAACTCTTCTACCATTTCAGTAGCTTTTTTATCTTCATATATTACTTTATAAATAGCTTCTGTTATAGGCATTGAAACTTGTAACTCTTTTGCTTTTTCGTAAACAGCTTTAACTGTTGGTACTCCTTCAGCAACCATCTTCATTCCTTTTAAAATATCAGATAATTTTTCTCCTTTTCCTAATTTTTCTCCTACATATCTATTTCTACTATGTTTACTAGCACAAGTAACTATTAAATCTCCTATTCCTGCAAGACCATTGAAAGTTTCAGGATTAGCTCCACATCTTTCTCCAAATCTTATCATCTCTTTTATTCCTCTAGTTATAAGAGCAGCTTTTGTATTATCACCAAATCCCATTCCATCAGCTATACCAGCCCCTAGAGCAAGACAGTTTTTAACAGCTCCACCTAATTCTACTCCAAGCATATCTTCATTTACATATACTCTAAATGTATTTGTATTAAAAATTTCTTGAATTTTTTTAGCATTTTCATATTTACCAGCTGCAACAATTGTTGTTGGTAAATTTAGAGCTACCTCTTCAGCATGGGTAGGTCCTGATAATACAACTATATTATTGTGATATTTTCCTAAAATTTCATCTTTTATAACTTCTGATAATCTCATTCCTGTAGATATTTCAAGCCCTTTTCCTGTATTTACTATTAGTAAATCACTTCTCATTTGGTCTGAGAATTGAGCTACAACACCTCTTAACGCTTGTGATGGTATTGAAAATACTACAACTTTTGCATCTTTAAGTAAATCATTTTTCTCATTTGTCACATGTAAATTATCTGGAAATTTTACACCTGGCAAAAGTTCATTTTCTCTATTTTTTTCTAATTCCTCTGCCCTTTCTTTATTATATTCCCACATATAAACTTCATAAGAATTTTTTTTAGCCAGTGTCAATGCCAGTGCATTACCCCAACTTCCTGCTCCAACAACTACTATTTTTTCCATAAGCAATGCGATAACTAAAAAGTTATCTCCTCCCTCTTATTTTTTAAATACTATTTTTGACTCTGTTCCATTTAATAATCTGGAAATATTTGTTTTATGTTTATAAATAACAAACGCTCCTATAAAAATACTTAATATAGAAAGTGTTAGTTTATCTACTCCTTCTTTTACTGGTAATATTAATACCATTATAGGTAATATAACAGATGCCACTATAGAAGATAGTGAAACATATCTAGTAGTAAATACAACAATTAAAAATCCTAGAACAGCTATTCCTACAGGTTTTGGTGCTAAAAATAAAAATACTCCTAAACTTGTAGCAACACCTTTTCCACCTTTAAAATTTAGGAAACAAGAAAAAGTATGTCCTAAAATTGCTACTAAACCTACAACAACTATAAATTTATCAGACACTTCCATTTTTTGAGCTACAACAAGTGGTAAATATCCTTTTAAAGCATCAATTACTAATGTCATTATTCCATAAACTGCCCCTAAATTTCTATAGGCATTAGTTGCTCCTGAATTTTTACTTCCAACAGTTCTTATATCTATCCCTTTAAAAGTTTTCCCTATCCAAACTCCACTAGCTATAGAACCTGAAAAATAAGCAAGTAAAATTAAAAAAATATATTTTATCATAATGTTTCTCCTTCTAACTTAAACTTTTTTATATTACATCAATTATTATATCATATTTTTTTCATAAAATCTATTTATTAACATTTTTTAGAACAAAAATACTATCATTTTTAGTTTAAATATATCTGCATTATATCATATTTGAATTTTTTTTTAAATAATTAAAAGAATTTAATTGATTTTTATTGATATTTCAATAAAAAATAAAATTTGGTGTAAATGGGTGTAAACTGGCGATTTAATTTTTTTGAAAAAATTTATTAAAATAATAAGTAAAAAATATATAAAAGGAGAATAAGAATGAGATATAATTTTAAAATCTATGGAAAACATTTAAGATTTGAATACTGCCCTATTTGTCAAAAAATAAAATTAACAAATCCATGCTTTGATATAAATCTTGAAAATAATACTTATTATTGTTATTCACAGGGAAAAGGGGGAAAAGTAGAAGATTTAAAAAAATTAGGTTTTGATTTTGATGTAAGAAAATATAAGGAATATAAATTAACTAAAAGAAACAATAAAAGTTTAAAACTAAATGTTGATTTTAATAATTTAATATTAGAAAGAAAAAATAAATTTTTAGGGGATGATTGGATTAAATATTTAAAAGGGCGAGGAATAAGTAACAAATATTTAGAAAAATTTGTGAGACTTGGTAAAAATAATTCTATGATGATACCTATAACTAATGGAAAAGAGGTAGTTGGAATAAAGTATAGGACTATGGATAAAAAAATTTTTTCAGAAAAGGGAAGTTCATCAGACTATCTTTTAAATTGGAATCATATATTTGATAATTCATATCTTATAATAGTTGAAGGAGAGATTGATTTATTAAGTGTAATAGAAGTAGGATATGAAAATGTTGTAAGTATTCCTTTTGGAATAAAAAATCTTAAAGCTATTGAAAATCAAAAAGAATGGATAAGTAATTTTAAAAAAATTATAATTGCAACAGATAACGATAAACAAGGAAAACAGGGAAAAGATAAAATTATAGAACTTTTAAAAAATATAAGAAGTAAATTATATAAAGTTGATTGTGGTAAATATAAAGATTTTAATGAAATATTAGAAAATGAAGGAAAAGAAAAGCTAAAAAAAGTTATAGAGAAAGCTGAAAAGATAGATATTTCTCTTTCACCATTTTGTAAGGGAGAGGATGGATATTATCTTTTGAAAAATGGATTTGAAGTAAAAATTACTGATTTTCTCTTAGAAATTATAGGTTATTCAGATAATTATATATCAGGAATAGTAAAAAATAATGGAAGAGAAAAAGAATTTTTTTGTAGTAAAGTAGAATTACTTTCAAAAGAGGGGATAGTAAAAAATTTAGGTTATTATTTAGGAACTACTTCGTCAATTTCAAATTTTTGGAGTTGGATTATTGACGAGAATATAGAAAAATATATAGAAGAGATTAAATATTATGGAATAATTGATAATAAATTTTATGATTCATCTTCTAAAATTATTTGTGATAAAAAAGATTTAGATATAAGAAAAATAGAAGAAATAGAAAATTTCACTAAAGAAGAAAAAGAATGGCTTAATAAGAATATTATTTATATGAGAAAGGATACAAATCAAAGTCTTTTAGGGTTATGTTGGGGATTAGGAAGATTTCATATTGATAGTACTTATCCATTATTAGAAGTATCAGGGACAACAAGTATTGGTAAAACAGAATATATAGAATTTTTAATTCGTATGATGTTTGGAACAAGAGAGAATATAAAATCTTTTTCAACACTTACAAATCATCAAATTAGAGCTATTTCTAGTTGCTCAAATATAACACCTTGGGCAATAGATGAGGTAAAGATAAGTGGAAAAAGTCTAAAAGATAAAGCTACAGATTTATATTCTACAATTCGTTCTATATATGATAATAAAACTATAAATCAAGGAAACCTTACAAATAAATTAACAGAGTTTAAACTTTGTACTCCTCTTATAATTTCAGGAGAAAGCGAATTATCAGATGTATCTATAAAAAATAGAATGATATCTGTTTATTTAAAGAAAGAAAATAAAAGTGAAGATGAGATATTTTTTAAATTAAAAAATAGTGAAATTTTAGAAAAATTAGGAAAATATGCACTTAATAATAGATTAAATAATGGTAAAATAATTATTCCACAAGATGAAGTAAGAAAAAAACTTATCAGTGTAAATGACGAAAGACAATTATATAATGGAATGTGTATATTAACAGGGCTTAAAGCCTTAAAAGATATAGTAAATATTAATGATGAGATAGAAAATAATTTTATAAAATATTTAGATAGATTGCTTTCAGATTATTATAATGTTATTAAGAATTTTTTAGAACTTTTAGAACTTGTAAAAGAATCAGGAAAAGCGACTAATCACTTTTATCAAATTAAAAATGAAAGACATTTTATAAGATTTAACCTTTTGTATAAGGCAATATCAGAAGAACATTATCTTACAAATAGTACATTAGAATTATTAGATATGAGAACTTTGAAAAAACAATTAATAGAAGAAAAATTTATAATAAATGACAGAATAGCAATGAGATTTCCTAAAAGTGAAATATCTAAAGAATTAACTTTAACTAGAGCTTGTGAAATTCAAAAAAATAATATTTTTATAAAAGGTTTTTTAGAAAAAGATTAAATTATAAATATGTGCCACTTGTTGCCAAAAGTGTGCCAGAACTTAAAATTTTTAATTGGATATAAAATAATGAATTATAAAGAATGTGTATAAAAGTGTGCCAAAAAATATTTAAAAAAATATAGTTATAAATTATTAAAAATAAATAAGTTAAAAACTATTTGTTGCCAAAATAAAAAATATTTCATCTGTATATAAAAAAATTTCTGAATCAGTTTTTATAAAAAATAGTTGTATAGGGAAAAGAAATTTTTGGCACAAATATATAAATTTTATTCTAATTTTAACAAATATCAATGATAAAATTGTTGCCAAAAATATTTTTGAGAGAATTTTTGTTACCAAAAGTTAAAATTTTCATTGAAAAATTAAAAACTTTGAAAGTTGTTAGGAGATTTTATGGATAGTTATGAAAATTTTGAATTTTTAAGTGAAAAAGAAATTTTAGATAAAGCAAAGCCTCTTAAATATTCTGAAAAGGTTTTGCTTGATAGTGTTTTGAGAAAATTAGGGGGATATAACTTATATAAAGGAAATGGGTGATTTTTTGGGAATATATTTTTAACTTTTAAAATAGGAACTAGAGTTGTTGTACTAACTAAATCTATATTGAATATTGTTAGGGCTAGGGAACACTAAGAGTGGGAATAAAGGGAGTGTGAAAGATTAGGATATTTTAGGATAGAATAGAAACTCTTAATAATTTGAGAGCTTATATCTGAAATTATTTAAGTTGCTTGTAATTTGTATAAAAAACTAAAGAGAATTAATAGATATTTTAGTATTTTTTATTATTTTCTTTAATTGTAAAAAATGCTTTTTTAGTGAGTTTAAAAATTTCTCTATATCATTTTCAGAGATAAGATTTAAATTAGAGGATGAATTTTTCATAAAATTAATACATAAAAATTTATTTTAATTTAAATTATTAGCATAATTTATTTTTATAAATATTTTTCTTTTAATAATAAAACTAAAAATTGGTAGATCATAAAATTTTTAATTTGAGAATTTAAAGCTCTTTAAATGTTTAACTAAATAATATTGATTTTTTTATCAATTATGTTATAATTAATCATTGATAAGTTAAAAGGAGTTATAAATATGTCAAAAGTTAAAGTTTCAAGAGAACGTAATGTAGATACTAAAATTGTGCCTACTCTTTTAAAAAAATTAGGTTATAAAGATGATGATTGGGAAGCAGATTATCCTCTTTCTTCGGGAAGAACAACAGTAGCTGCAGATTTTTTAGTTTCATCTAATAGAGAAGATACAGAAAATGCGATTAATTTGATTATTGAATCAAAGAAAGATACAGAAATATTATCTAATTATATTGATCAAGCTGTTTCTTATGGAAGATTAGTAAAAGCGAGATATTCTATTCTAATAAATACAAATGAATATATTGTTATAAGTAATAACAATAAAAAAGAAATAATGTCTGGGAAAGTTTCAAATTTAAATAAAGTTTTTATCGAAACTTTTAAAAAAGAAAATTATTTTAAAAGAGAAAATTTGGTTTGTTTTTCCTCTATTCAAATATCAGAAGCTCAAAAAATAGTTAATACAATAGAAAGTGTAAAAGATTTTAATAAAATCCTTATAGAATGCCAAGATATTATAAGAAATAATGATGGATTAACTGGTTCAGATGCTTTTGATGAATTGAGTAAAATTCTTTTTATAAAGATCTATTTAGAAAATTGTGATAAAAACTTTGTTTTTTCCACAAAAAAAATTTTAGAAAATAATAAGGACGGAATTAATTGGACAAAAAATCAATTTGACAACGTTAAAAAAGAATATTCTTTACTTTTTGAAAAAGATGAATCAATTGCTTTAAAACAAGAAACTGTTTCTAAAATTGTAGAAAAATTAGAAAAATATGATCTTAAACATACAAATGTTGATATTAAAGGAAATGCATATGAAATCCTTTTAGGAAAAACATTTATAGGATCTTTAGGACAACATTTTACTCCAAGAACAGTGGTTAATTTTATGTTAGAAATGTTAAATCCAGTTGCTATGATGAATGATTCATATATACCTACTATTATAGATCCATCTTGTGGAACGGGAGGTTTTTTAGTTCGATGTTTAGAGTTATATTTAGAAAAAGCAAAACAATTAAAATTTGATTCAGAAAAAATTAAACAAATTAGAGAAAAAAGTATATATGGAATAGATTTAAACCCTAGAGCAGCTAAAGTAACTAAAATGAATTTATCATTGCATGGTGATGGGCATGGAAGTATTTATACAGGAAATGGACTTGAAGAACAAAAGGGAATTGAAGGAAAAAAATTTGATATAATTTTAACTAATCCTCCTTTTGGTGTACAAATTAGTGAAGAAAAAATTTTAAAGAAATTTAGTTATTCAAAAACAGAAAAAGGACAAGTTAAAAAAAGTGCAGATAGTACTTATTTATTTATGGAACATTGCTTAAATCTTTTAAATGAAACAGGAAAAATAGGAATAGTTCTTCCTAATGGAATATTAAATAACTCAAATGATAAAAAAAGTAGAGAAAATATTTTAAAAAATATTTCTATTGATGCATTAATTTCATTACCTAACAAATCATTTAAATTTGCTAAAGCTAATGCATGTACTAGTATTTTATTTGGAAATAAGATCTTAAATCATGATAAATATATTTTTATGGCACTTCCTGAAGAAATTGGTTATGAAAGAGTAACACAGTATGCTTCAGAGATTAAACAAAATGATTTTTTTCCTATTTTAAAGGAATATAATAATTATTGCATTAATAAAAAAATTTATGAAACTAATGACAAAGAATATATAATTTTAAGTGAGAAACCTATTACATTTTTAATAAGGCGAGATTTAGTAACTTCAAAAAGATTAGATGCATCATATTACTATTCAGAATATATTTTTCATAAACATATATCCACAAATTGTGTAAGATTATCTATTTATGCTAAAGAGGTAGAAAGAAATTTATTAACAATAAAAGAACCCATAAAATATATAGAAATAAAAAATATTGTACCTGCTATTGGAAATATATGTAGTTATAGTATTATAGAAAATGAAAAAGAAAGGCCATCAAGAGCAAAAAGATTGTTGCAATCGAATGAAATTATTGCTGCTCGTATGACAGATTGTGAAAAAAATGTTGCTATTGTTTCTGAACAATATCAAAATTCATTAGCAACTAATGGATTTATTCATTTAATTCCTATTCCACCAATGACAACAGAATGTTTATATTATTTATTAAGAAGTGATTTTAATACACAACAAATTAGATGGAAATCATCAAATACAATTATGCCAAGTATATATGAAGAAGAATATTTGAATAATTGGATGCCAAAATTAAGTATAGAACAAATAAAACAAATAACAAAAAGAATAAAAAATAGTATTGAAAAGTTACAGAAGTCTATAAATGATTTTGATATTGAAATTAATAATAAATTATATTAAATAAAAAATAACTTAATTATAAAAGATACTTTTATAAATTATAAGAGTATCTTTTATAATTTATAATATATTTAACATAAAAATAAAGAGGTGATTTTCAATGGAAAATTATAAGCCTTTAGAAAAACTTTATTATAAAAAAATTAATATAGAACAAGAATATTTAAAAAGAATAAATGATAGTTTATGCTATAAGAGTAAATTAGAAATATTTCCTATAAAAAATGGAGAAAGAAATGTTAAAAAAAGATTTTTACTTTTTTATCTTTTACTTCCTGAAATACAGGCATTACAAGAGAAAATAGAAATGAATAGTCGTGAAATTTCACACATAACTTTCCATCTTCCAAATTTAATTAAAAGAGCTTGTCTTAATGATATTATGGTAAATGAAATTATTAGAACAAATAGGATAGAGGGAGTTTTTTCAACTAAAGAAGAAATTTACAATGTTATTAATTCAAAGAAAATAACTCGTTATTCAGGAATAGTAAAACAATATCAAGAGATTATTAATAATAATATAAAAACTATAACTTCTCCTGAAGAAATAAGAGAACTTTATGATAAAATCTTTTCAGAAGATATTTTAAAAAATTCTGAAAACAAATTAGATGGAAAATTATTTAGAATAAGTGAAGTATATATTAAAGATTATAAAGAAAAAACTGTCCATAAAGGTGATGTAACGGAAGAAAGAATATTATTACATCTTAATACTTTAATTGAATTTATGAATGAACATGATGTTCCACCATTAGTAAAAGCATGTATAACACATTATTATTTTGAATATATACATCCTTTTTATGATGGAAATGGAAGATTTGGAAGGCTTCTTTTTTCCATGTATTTAGCAAAAAAATTAGATATTTATACAGGGCTATCTCTTTCTTATGCTATATCTAATGAAAAGAATAATTATATTAAAGCATTTTTAGAAGTAGCAAATGAAAAAAATTATGGAGAACTGACTTTTTTTATAATAGGAATGCTTAATTTTATTATAAAAGGACAAGAAAGTCTTATTAAAATGTTTAGAAAGAAGTTTCAAAAAGTGCAACGAGCTAGTAATTATATTTATGCTTTAAATGATATTGGAAAAACTGAAAAAGATATTTTATTTCTTTATGTTCAAAATTTTATTTTTGCAAGAAATACTCCTTTAGCTGATGATAGAATAAGTTTTTATACTTCGATAAACCCTAAACCATTAAAAATATATTTATTAAATTTGACAAGAAAAGGATATATTACTAAACTTTCTAATCATACATTAGAAAATTATCCACATGTTAGAGTTATATCAAGTGGAGTAAAAAAAGTATTTGATTTTCTATAAAATTTTTAAATCTTCTTTCTAATACAAGATTAAAATGTAAATCTATATTACAAACTAATGATGTTAGAAAAGAAAGAGAAAATGAAAAATGGCTAAATATAATTTTATATAAATAATAAATTTCATAATCGTACTAGAATTATTTTATAAAATATGATATACTAATTTTTGTGTCTAAGGACAAATATTTTTTAATTTAGGAGGCGATTATGAAAAAATTAGTTAAAATCTTTTGTGGTTCTGTGTTATTTTTAGGAGTTTCTGCTTTTGCTTATACAGCCGAGGAATTCAAGGGCCAGATTTCTTTTAACGGTTCTTCATCATTAGCTCCTGTTATTTCAAAAATATCTACAAATTTCGTAGAAAAAAATGGAACTTGGGATAAAGTTAATAAAGATTTCCCAAATGAAAAAATAGAAATATTTGTTTCTTCTGCTGGTTCTGGAGCAGGAGTTAAAAGTGTTATAGAAGGTGTAAGTGATTTTGGTATGGTAGCTAGACAAGTAAAAGATAGTGAAAAAGCCAAATTTAAAAATTACAAAGAATTTGTTGTGGCTTCTGATGCTCTTACAATCTCTGTAAATAATGAAAACCCTATTTTAAAATATCAAAAAGATATATCTAGTGAAACTTTAAAAAAAATATTCTCAGGAGAATATAAATATTGGAGTGATGTAGACAATAGACTTGAAAAAAAAGAAATAGTTGTAATTACTAGAGATTTAGGTGGAGGAGCTCACGAAGTATTCCAAACTTCTATAATGGGAGATACTGATGTAAAAATGGACGCAATACAAGCACCATCAATGGGAGCTTTAGCTACTAAAATTGTAGAAAATAAATATGCTATTGGATATGCCTCTTTTGGTGTTTATAATCTAAATAAAGATAAAATAACAGCTTTCACAGTTGATGGAGTAGCTCCAACAGAGGAAAATATTTTATCTGGAGCATATAAAATCCAAAGACCATTACTTTTCATAAAAGATGGAGAATTAACACCAGCACAAAAATCTTTTGTTGATTATATTTTCTCAGAAGAGGGAGTAAAAGCAGTAGAAGATGGTGGATATATTCCTGTAAAATAGTTTATAGAGGGCTGAACAATCAGCCCTTTTTATTTAAGGAGAATAAAAAATGTTAAAAAATAAAATTTTTGAATTATGTGTAAAATTAATTACTCTAATCTCCTTTGTCATTCTTTTTTCTATAATACTATTTATTTTAAAAGAGGCATATCCTTTATTTTCTCAGATGAATATCAAAGATTTTTTATTAGGTGATAGATGGCGTCCTGTATCTGCAAGACCATCAATGGGAATTTTCAATATTATAATGGGAACTATATATGTTGGATTTGTAGGAGTTCTTTTAGCTTTTCCAATAGGAATTGGTACAAGTATTTTTTTATCTTGCATAATTCCCAAAAAATTAAGAGATAATCTAAAACCAATTATAAATCTTTTGGCTGCAATTCCGTCTGTTATATATGGATTTATTGGACTTGTCATAGTTGTAAAATTTTTTGAAAATTTAGAAATGGCTTCAGGAGAAAGTGTTTTAGCTGGTGGAATAGTTCTTTCTGTTATGGTTTTACCTTTTATGATTGGTATTTCAGAGGAAACTATGTCAAAACTTAGAAAAAAATATGAAGGAGCTTCAATTAATTTAGGAGTTTCAAAATATTATATGATAAGCGAACTTATTTTACCATCATCTATAAAAAGTATATTTGTATCTCTTGTATTATCTTTAGGACGTGCCTTTGGTGAAACTATGGCTGTTATGATGGTTATAGGAAATGCTCCTATTTTTCCAAGAATTTTAGGAAAAGCTCAAACAATTTCCTCTCTGATAGCCTTAGAAATGGGAATGGTAGAAATTGGTAGCTTGCATTATAATGGACTTTTTGCTTCTGCAGTAGTCTTAATACTTATGATATTTTTCATCAATGTAGGAATAAATTATTTTTCTTACAAATTTATAGGTGATAATCTATGAGAATAAAAGATATGTTAATTAGTATTTGGGCTATAATAAGTGGGATTATTATTTTTTCCATTATAATTTTTTTAATTGGGTATATTTTTTTCAAAGGTTATAAAGTTATAAATTTTGAATTTTTATTTGATGTACCTAGAGGATTAAGATTAGGACAAGAGGGTGGAATAGCTCCAGCTATTGTAGGGAGTTTTATTTCTTCTGGAATTGCTACAATTATATCTAGTTTATTAGGAACAATTACAGCTATTCATCTTAATTTTTATGAAAAAAGTAAAAAAAGAAAAGAAATTATAAATTTTGTTATAAAAACTATTGGAGGAATTCCCTCTATTGTATTGGGACTTTTTGGATATACAGTTTTTACTTTATATTTTGGTTTTGGTCGTTCTATTATTTCAGGAAGTTTAACTCTTGCTATTATGATATTTCCAGCTATTGAAATGAGAATTGACAGAGCTTTCAAAGAATTTGATAAAAATTTAATTTTAGCTTCCTATTCATTGGGAGTATCAAAAAGTTATACTATCTGGAAAATAATTATTCCTATGTGCAAAGAAAGTATTTTATCTAGTTTTTCTTTAGGATATGGATATTCTATTGGAGCTACAGCACCTATAATGTTTTGTATGGCAGTTGTAAATTCTCCTATAACTTTAAATATTACAAAACCTACTATGAGTTTATCCTATCATTTATATATTTTAATGACTCAAGGAATATCAGAAGAAATGGCTTATGGAACAGCCTTTGTATTACTATTTATTATTATTCTGATAATTATATTTAGCACTTTTATAGGAAAAAATAGGAGGTAAACTTTGGAAAATATATTGAAAATAAAAGATTTAGAAGTTGAGATTGACAATAGAAAAATTTTAAAAAAAATAAATTTAGATATTAAAAAAAATAAAATAACTGCAATTATTGGTCCATCAGGTTGTGGAAAAACTACTTTTTTAAAATCTTTAAATCACTTAATCCAAGAGGAAAATAATGTAAAAATAAATGGAGATATATTTTTAGGAGAAAAAAATATAAAAAATATTGAGGGAGAAATTTTGAGAAAACACATTGGTTTAGTTTCTCAAACTCCTACTCCTTTTCCTTTTTCTATTTATAAAAATATGACTTATGCTCCTATTTATTATGGTGAAAGAGATAAAAAAGTATTAGATAAAATTGTAAAAGAAAAATTAGAAGATGCTGGACTTTATGAAGAAGTTGCTGATGATTTAAAAAAATCTGCTCTTAAACTTAGTGGAGGACAACAACAAAGACTTTGTATAGCTAGAGCTTTAACTTCTGACCCTGAAATATTACTTCTTGATGAACCTTGTTCAGCTTTAGACATTCAAAATACAAATAAAATTGAAAATCTATTAAAAAAACTTTCTAATAAATATACTATAGTTATTGTAACTCATAATTTATTTCAAGCTAAAAGAATTTCTGACTATATTGCTTTTTTCTTAGATGGTCAATTAATAGAAATGGGAGAAACTGATAAAATTTTTTCATCTCCTAAAGATAAAAGAACAGAGGAATATATTAAAGGAATTTATGGATAAAAAAATAAACCCCAGAAATTAAATTTTCTGAGGTTTTTTAATTTTTAGGTAGTTTCATCTTTATAACTTAAGATTTTATCAAAGAAAACTTTCCTACAACTTCTATTTGGACAGTTTGTGGGAACATATCTACAGGTTGGATTTTTTCCAATTTATATCCCTCTTCTATCAGAATTTTGCTATCTCTAGCAAAAGTTGATGGATTACAAGAGATATATACAATCTCATCTATTTTATGATTAGTTAAATCTCTTAAAGTTTTTTCTTCAATTCCCTTTCTAGGAGGGTCAAAAATTATAGAATCTACTTTTTTTCCACTACTCATAAGTTTTTCAATCTCTTTATTAACATCTCCAATAATAAATTCCATATTTTCGATATTATTTTCCTTTGCAGTTTTCATTCCGTCCTCTACTGCAGATTTTACAATTTCAATAGAATATACTTTATGAGCCTCTTTAGATAACATCATTCCAATAGTTCCTGTACCAGAAAAGGCATCTATTATATATTTATCTTTAATATTATCAAAATAACTAATTCCAATATTATATAATTTTTTAGTTTGTCCTAAATTAATTTGAAAAAATGAACTTGGGGAAATATTAAAATGTATTCCAGAAATTTCCTCTTTAATAGTTTTTTCTCCAAATAAATGAACCATAGTTTTTCCTAAAGCAAAATTTGTTTTTTCTGTATTTAATGAAACATAAACAGATTTTATTTCTTCTACTTGATTATATAATTTAGAAAGGAACTCCTCTACATCTTTTGTAACTTTTTTTAAGTTTACCACAAGAACAACCATAGCTTCATTGTAAGAGTTTGTTCTAGTCATTATATGTCTTAAAATTCCCCTATGCTCTATTTCATTATATACAGATATTCTCTTTTCATTATTTAATATCTCTTTTGCTTTGTTAATAACCTTATTACTTAATTTTGAGCTAAGCATATTTTCTTTAACTTGAAATACATCATGACTTCTCTTTTGAAACATTCCTGTAATAATTTCATGATTTTTTCCATAGGCAAAAGGTTCAATAACTTTATTCCTATAATTGTATATTTCATCAGACCCAACAATCGGTAAAATTTCTACATCTTTAACTCCACCTATTTTTTCCATTACATCTCTTACTAACTCTTGTTTATATTTTAATTGAGCTTCATAATTTAACATTCCAAAATCGCAACCATGAAAATCTTCAAAAGATATTCTTTCATTGTCTATTCTTTCAGCTCCAGCCTCTAATAATTTTGTGATTATTCCTCTAGCATAATTTTTCTTTTTAGAGATAATCTCTATTTCTACTTTGTCTCCAGGGACAGACATTGGTACAAATATTGCAAAATCATTATAATATCCAAGTCCCTCTCCACCATAGACAATTTTATCTATATTTAATTGAATTTTTTCTCCTATTGATACAGGCATTAGTCCTCCATTTCTGTAGAAAAATAATTTATATTATTTGTTATTTCCATTTTATATTTTTCATGCATTTCAGTTTCAAAAGATTTTAAATCTGCTTTTTTATCGTATTCCAATTTTATCATAGCCAATTTTTTTTCAGCTTCTTCGACATATCTTTTTTCCACATATATTTCTCTTTCAAGTCTAGAAATTTTTATTAAAAGATTATTATGTACAAAAAAAACACCTACTATTATTGTTAACAATAATACAAAATTTTTCACTTTCTACATCACTCCTATATTTTTTCTATTACTCTTAATTTAGCTGAGTGAGACCTATTATTGTATTTTAATTCTTCTACTCCTGCACATATTGGTTTTTTAGTTAAAATTTTTACTTGAGGTTTTTTTCCACAAATACATACAGGTAATTCTGGTGGACAAGTACAACCTTTTTCAAGCTCTTTAAATTTATTTTTTACAATTCTATCTTCTAGTGAGTGGAATGTAATTATAGCAAGTCTACCACCTTTTTTCAAAGATTTCACAGCTTTTTCAATAGCAATTTCTAAAACTTCAAGCTCTTTATTAACTTCTATTCTTATAGCTTGGAAAGTTTTTTTAGCTGGATGCTTTTGAGATTTTCCAGAATATGCTCTTCTTATAATTTCTACAAGTTCTCCAGTAGTTTCTATTTTTTTTATATTTCTAGTTTCACAAATAAATCTAGCTATTTTTCTAGCAAATTTTTCCTCTCCATATTCATAAATTATTTTTGAAAGTTTTTCTTCTGGATATTCATTTACAACTTCATAAGCTGAAAGAGAGCTACTTTTATCCATTCTCATATCAAGTTTTGTATCAAATCTATATGAAAAACCTCTTGTTTCATCATCAAGTTGAGTTGAAGATACTCCAATATCCATAAGAATTCCATCTACTTGATATTTACCAGCCATATATAATACTGTATCTAAATTTTGAAAATTATCTTTGTAAACTTTCCATTTATTTTTATATGGTTCCAATCTTTTTGAAGCAAAATCTATAGCTTGTTGGTCTTGGTCTATAGATATTAATATTCCCTTATCAGAAAGAGCTTTTAATATTCCTTCAGAATGACCTCCACCACCTAAAGTACAATCTAAATAAACACCATCTTTATTAACCACAAGATTTTCTATTGTTTCATAATATAATACAGGGGTATGATATTCACTAAATGTATTTTTTATATCTTCCATTATTTTTCCTTTCAATTTTTATAGTTCTTTATTATTATATCATACATAAAAAAAATAGAGAAGAGTATCTCTATTTTTTTATAAATTATAAATTTTTCTAAAATATTAAGAAAAATATTAATTTTTTTATAAGGTTTAAAGCTATATAAGCTAATATAGGAGAAATATCTATTCTACTGTACCCTAAAGGTAATATCATTCTAAAAGGTTGTAATAGTGGTTCTGTTATTGAATAGATTATTTCAGTAAAATCATTTCTAGTATATGGAGCTAACCAAGAGATTAATACTCTAAGTAAAATTATAATTTGTAAAATATATACAATGTAATGAACTATATTCATTAATAATAATCTCATATAACCTCCTAATTATTTTATTAATTTCCTTCTAAGAAATAATGTTTTGTTATATTGATATATTCTATTCCAGACCATATTGTTAATACCACAGGGATTATCATTAAGATAGTATTTAAATTTATTAATGTAGGATATTCTTTTCCAAATAAAATTAATATCATTATAACTATCATTTGAGAAGTTGTTTTATATTTTCCAAGCTTGTTAGCTGCTACAACTTCTCCTTTAGCTGCTACCACAATTCTTATTCCACTTATTAAAAATTCTCTAAATATAACAACTATTGACATCCAAGATGGAATATATCTTAGATAAACCATAACAACTAAAGCAGATATAACCAAAACTTTATCAGCTAAAGGGTCCATTACTTTTCCAAAGTCTGTTATTAAATTATATTTCCTTGCTAGATATCCATCAAAGAAATCTGTTATTGAAGCTACAGCAAATAGAGCTAAAGCTATAATTCTATATAACCAACCTCCATCAACAGAGTTTTCTAAAAAATAAATAAATGGTACTGCTAATACTAATCTTGCTATTGTAAGCTTATTAGGTAAATTCATTTCTCCCCCTTACTCCTCATCTAATATAGGACCTATAAAATCATATTGGAAATTTTGTTCTATTTTTACTTTGACTATATCTCCTATTTTGGCTGTGCCATCAGATGTTAAAACTTTTCCATCTATATCTAAAGCTTGAGTTCTCATTCTTCCTTCTAACATATATTCACTTTCTGTTGAAATTCCATCAATGATTACATCTACAGTTTCACCTATAAATTTCTCATTTTTTCTTTCAATGATTTCACCCTGAATATTTAGAAGTTCAGCCCATCTCTCTTCTTTTATCTCTTCTGGTATTTGATTTGGTAAATCATAAGCTACTGTATCTTCTTCTCTTGAATATTTGAAAACTCCCACATAGTCAAACTTAAATTCTTCTATAAATTCTTTAAGTTCTTGGAAATTTTCCTCTGTTTCTCCAGGGAATCCAACTATTACAGTAGTTCTAATTGTTGCTTCAGGAATGGCGTTTCTTATTCTTCCAAGAATATTTCTTATAACCTCTCCTGATTTTGCCCTACCCATTTGTTGTAAAATATTATCTGATATATGTTGAATAGGTACATCAAAATAATTACAAATTTTTGGTTCATTTTTTATAACTTCTATAAGTTCATCAGATATAGAATTTGGATACATATAATAAAGTCTTATCCATTTTATTCCCTCTACTTTTACAAGTTCTTTTAAAAGTTCAGGTAACATTCTTTTTCCATATATATCTTTTCCATATTCTGTAATTTCTTGGGCTAAAAGATTTAATTCAACAACTCCATCTTTTGCTAGATTTTCAGCTTCAGCCACTACATCTTCAATAGTTCTACTTCTTAAATCTCCTCTAAGTGATGGAATTATACAATAAGTACAATGTTTATCACAACCTTCAGAAATTTTTAAATAAGCACTATGAGGATAATTTGTAAGCATTCTTGGAGTTTTTGAAGTAGGTAGGAAGTCTAAACTTCCTACTCTTAATTCTTTTTTTCCGTCTATTATAGAGTCTACAACTTCACCAATTTTATCTACATCACCTGTTCCAACAACAGCATCAATTTCTGGAATTTCTTTTAATAATTCTTCTTTGTATCTTTCAGATAGACAACCAGAAACTATTAGTTTTTTTAGAGAGCCATCTTTCTTATAATCAGACATCTCTAAAATAGTTTGTATAGATTCTTCTTTAGCATCATTTATAAATGCACAAGTATTTACAATTATTATATCAGCCTCTTCTATATTTTCTACTAGTTCTAAATTTTTTTCTTTAACTAATATTCCTAACATATTTTCGCTGTCAACTGTATTTTTACTACAACCAAGGCTTATTAATCCTAATTTCATTAATTGTTCTCCTTAACTATTTAGCTAAATCTAATAATACTCTTTTTCTACTTAAACTAATTTTTCCACCTTCGTTAGAAATTACTTTTACATCAAAGGTATCTCCTTCTTTTAGTACATCTTCTACATTTGCAACTCTTTCAGTTGAAATTTCAGATACATGTAAAAGTCCTTCTTTACCTGGTAATATTTCCATAAAAGCTCCAAATTTAGCTACTTTTACAACTTTTCCTTTATAAACTTCTCCAACTTCTACATCTTTTACATAGTAGTTTACACGTTTTATAGTTTCTTCTAAAGCTTCTAAATCAGCACAGAATATTGAAACTTTTCCGTCATCTTCTATGTCAATTAAAGCTCCAGTTTCATCTATAATCTTTTTAATATTTTTTCCACTTGGTCCGATTAAAGCTCCAATTTTTTCTACATCTATTTGCATTCTATGGATTCTTGGAGCATTAGGTGCTAACTCTTCTCTTGGAGTAGGAATTGCAGCATTCATAACTCCTAATATTTCTATTCTGGCTTTATGAGCTTGATTTAAAGCAATTCTCATAATTTCTTCAGTGATTCCTGTAATTTTTATATCCATTTGTAAAGCAGTAATTCCTGATTTTGTTCCAGCTACTTTAAAGTCCATATCTCCTAAGTGGTCTTCAAGTCCCATTATATCTGTAAGAACTGTAAATTCATCTCCTTCTTTTACAAGTCCCATAGCAATTCCAGCTACATGTTCTTTAATAGGTACTCCAGCGTCCATTAAAGCTAATGACCCTCCACAAATTGAAGCTTGAGAAGATGAACCATTTGATTCTGTAATGTCAGATACAACTCTTACTGTATATGGGAATTCTTCCTCAGATGGAATTACATATGATAAAGCTCTTTCAGCTAATGAACCATGTCCTAACTCTCTTCTTCCAGGAGCTCCATTTCTTCCAATTTCTCCTACTGAATAAGCTGGGAAGTTATAGTGAAGATAGAATCTTTTGTAGAATTCTTCATCTAATGTATCTATTAGTTGTTCATTTACTTTTGAACCTAAAGTTACAGTAACAAGAGCTTGAGTTTCTCCTCTTGTAAACATTGCTGAACCATGAGGCATTGGTAAAGTTCCAACTTCAGCATATAAAGGTCTTATTTCGTCAGTTTTTCTTCCATCAACTCTATGTTTGTGATAAAGAATAACTTCTCTTACTAATTTTTTCATAAGTCCATCATAGTAAGTGTCAAATTCTGTCATTACATCTTCTGGTAACTCTTCTTCTGGAACTTCTGGATAGTTTTCATTGATGAACATTTCTTTTAATTCATCATGTAAAGCATCTACAGCGTCTTGTCTAGCTTGTTTTCCTGTAGTAAGTACAGCAGCCTTTAATTTTTCCTCTCCATTTGTATCTATAAAGTTTTTAACTAATGGATTTGGCTCTTCTTTAACAAACTCTATTTTTTCTTTTCCAACTAATTTTGTAAATTCTTCTTGGAATTCACAAAGTTTTTTAATATTTTCATGTCCAAACATTATAGCTTTTAACATAGTTTCTTCATCCATTTCAGCAGCTCCAGCTTCAACCATGTTTACAGCTTCTTTTGTTCCAGCAACTTTTAAGTTTAAATCACTTTCAGCAAGTTGAGTTGGTGTAGGATTTAATATAAACTCTCCATTTTTATCTCTACCAACTATTACAGATGATACAGGTCCTAAAAAAGGAATATCAGATATCATAAGAGCAGCTGATGAACCTATAGCACAAAGATAGTCAGGAGTATTTTCTCCATCATAAGAGAATATAGTATCAACTATTTGTACTTCATAATTAAATCCATCTGGGAACATTGGTCTTATTGGTCTATCTGTTAATCTTGAAATAAGAGTAGCATCTACTGATGGTTTAGCTTCTCTTTTATTAAATCCTCCAGGAAATTTTCCAGCAGCATAGAATTTTTCAATATAGTCTACTGTTAATGGAAAAAAGTCAGAACCAGCTCTTCCTTCTTTACTTCTATTTACAGTACATAACATAACTGTATCACCATATTGAATCATTACAGCACCATTTGATTGTCTAGCAAATTTTCCTGTTGAAAGAGATAGGGTTCTTCCACCAATTTCTAATTCTAATTTTGTTTCGTTAAACATTAAATTCCTCCTAATTTTTAAAATTTATTCCTTTTTAGAAGAAACTAGTATTTTAGGTAAATAATAAGGGAATGAAAATAAAATATTTATTTTCCCTCTCTTACTACTTACACTTTTATTTCTTCTAAAAGGCAATTCTATCATATAAGTATATCATTTTTAAATAAAAAAATCAATTAAGATTTTCTTATTCCAATTTGATTTTTTTTAGATTTTATGCTATTATTTACAGAAAAAATGTGGAGTGATTAAATGGAGATAAGACTAGCTTTAGAAAATGATTTAAAAAATATTATCAAAATAATAAATCAAGCTAAAGTATATATGAAAAATAATAATTTTAACCAATGGAATGATAATTATCCTAACAATGAAACTATCTCTAAAGATATTAAATTACAAGAAAGTTATGTTTTAATTGATGATGAAAAAATTGTAGGAACTTTTGTTTTATCTTTTGATGGTGAAATTAACTATAAAAATATTTATGAGGGAAATTGGAAAACAAATAATCCTTATGGAGTTTTACATAGAGTTGCCATAGATAATTCTTATAAAGGAAGAGGGTTAGCCAAAATAATTTTAGATTTTTCAGAAAAAGAAGCTTTAAAAAAAGGAATAAAAAATTTTAGAATAGATACTCATAAAGAAAATAAATCTATGAGAAAATTTATTGAAAAAAATGGTTTTGAATATTGTGGTATTATTTTAGTGGAAGATAAAACAGAAAGAGTTGCTTATGAAAAAATTTTATAAAAGTATGGGGATATAAAAAACTAATAAAATGAATGATTTTATTTTATATAAAACTTGTAAATTTAATCTTTAAAATATTTTTTAGACAAAATTATTATTTATATAGTCAAAAGTAAGAATATTAGACTTTGGAGGAAATTTTTATGAAAAAATTTATTAAATTATTAGTTGTATCTATGTTATTATTAGTTTTAGGAGCTTGTGGTAGCCTTTCTAAAAGAGGAAATGCAGACCTTACAAAATATAATGATATAAGAGCAACATTTGTTACAACTCAAGGAGAAATTAATTTTTATCTTTATCCAGAAGCAGCACCTATTACAGTTGCTAACTTTGTAAACTTAGCTTTAAGAGGATATTATGATAACACAGTATTTCATAGAGCAGTTGAAAACTTTATAGTTCAAGGGGGAGACCCTACAGGTACAGGACAAGGAACACCAGGATATGCTATTAAAGATGAATTTGTAAACTGGCTTGATTTCTATCAATCAGGAATGTTAGCAATGGCAAATATGGGACCTAATACTGGTGGTTCACAATTCTTTATAACATTATATCCAGCTGATTTCTTAAATAATAAACACACAGTATTTGGAGAGATTGTATCTCAAATAGATGGTGAAACTAGTAGAAAGTTAGAAAAAGGTGATGTTATAAAAGAAGTTAAAATATCAGGACATTATGATTTATTACTTGCTTTAAATAAAACTCAAGTGGATGAATGGAATAAAATTCTTGATGAAAAATATCCTAACTTAAAAAAATATCCAATTAAAGATATAAGCGAATTTGAAGATGAAGTTGCTAGATATCAAACTGAATTAAAAGAAATCTATACTCCACAAGAAAAAGTAGAGAAAAAAGAGAGAGAATTTTTTATTCCTAAAATGATAAGAGCTATTGAAAAAAAATTAAAAAGTGATGATACAGAATAATAAAAAGGCTATTGTAATTTTATACAATAGCCTAATTTTTTTAATCAGCTAATTTATTTTCAAAAGTTCTACTAATTTTAAATTTTACATATTTTCTAGATTTTACATCTATTTTTTTACTGATATTTTTGGGGTCTACAACAACTCTTTCTTTTGTCTTTCTAACTTCAAAAGAACCAAAATTTCTAAAAATAAGGTTTTTATCAATAGTTAAAGCATATTTTAATGTATCAAGAAAATTTTCAATATCTTTTTGTCCTTGTTTTTCTTCAATATTATGTCTAGTACAGTATAATTCTACAAACTCTTTTTTTATCATCTAAAATCCAACTCCTACATAATCTAAGTTTAAACTATCAGCAACTTTTCTACAAGTAACCCTTTCATCTTTTATATTTATTCCCCCTAAAAGTTCAGGATAGATTTCACAAGCTCCTTTAAGTCCACGACAAGCTATAGCTCTAGCATATTTTAATATAGAATTTTCACAAGAAAGAGTAGATGTTAATGGATAAGCACTTGCCATATTTCCTACACAATAATGAACTACACCATCTACTGAATATGTAGGATTTTCTAAAGAGGTAATTTTAGAAGTTTCAAAACATCCTCCTTGGTCAATGGCAACATCAACAATAACACTTCCCTTTTGCATAGAACTTATAAATTCTTTTGTAACTAAACAAGGAGTTTTTCCTCCAGGAATTAAAACAGTTCCTATTAATAAATCTGCACTAGCTACAGATTTTTCTATATTTTTAGGAGTTGAATAGAGAGTAGTTATTTGACTTTTATAACTATCATCAAGATATCTTAACTTATTTACATCTATATCTATGGCAGTAACTTCAGCTCCTAAACCAAAGGCAGCTTTAATAGCACTTTGTCCAGCTACACCAGCTCCCAAAACTACAACTTTACCTCTTTCTACACCAGGAACTCCACCTAATAATTTTCCCATTCCTCCATTATTTTTTTGTAAATAATAACTTCCAACTTGAACAGCCATTTTTCCAGCTACTTCTGACATTGGAGAAAGGATTGGAATACTACCATCTTTTAAAATTATTGTTTCATATCCTATACAAGTAGCTCCACTTTTTAATAATTCAAGAGTAGCCTCTTTTTGAGCAGCAAGATGTAGATAAGAATACAGGATATGATGAGGTTTTAAAAGTTTTATTTCAGAAAGAAGAGGTCTTTCAACTTTTATTATTAATTTTGTATTTTCATATAATTCTTCATTTGTTTCAACTATAGTAGCCCCACTTTTAATGTATTCTTCATCAGTTATTCCTGTATTTATACCAGCCCCTTTTTGTACAAATACTTCATTTCCATCTAAAACCAACTGACCTACACCAGCAGGGGTTAAGCCTACTCTACTTTCGTTGTCCTTTTGTTCTTTAGGTATTCCTATTTTCATGCCAATTTATCCCCTTTCTTTATATTACACAATAATTATATATCATTTTTTTTAAAATAGCAAATTATAATGGACTTATATATTTTATAAATAATAGATAATGTTACAATATTAAACCTTTATTTTATTTTTATTATAGGGTATACTATAATATAATAAAAGATTAACTAGGTGGTGAAAAAATTTATGAAAAAGGGTATATATTTTTTAAGTCTTTTATTGCTAATTCTATTTGTATTAAAAACAAAATTTACTATAGGAGGAATTATTTTAGGAATATATATAATTTTATCATTAATTTCTATCAAAAAAGATGTAACTTTAGATGAAATTATAGATATATCTATATTATATGGAAAAAAATCCAGTCTTGTAATAATTCTTTTTATATTTATTGGAAGTCTTTCAGCTATGTGGATGGCTTCAGGTACAATTCCTGCCCTTGTTTATTATGGACTAAAATTTATAAATCCAAAAATATTTTTATTTTTTGTATTTTTTATTAGTTGTATTATTTCGATTATTTTAGGAAGTGCTTTTGCTTCAACAGGGATAATTGGAATGGCTCTTATGGCTATTGCAAAAACTGGAGATATTAATTTAAGTCTTGTAGGAGGAGCTATAATATCTGGAGTTTACTTTGGAGATAGATGGTCACCAATTTCAGTTAGTGCAAATTTAGTTTCTTCTTTAACAGGAGTAGATATTTATACCAACTTAAAAAATATGATAAAATCAACTATTATTCCTTTTATTTTAACATCACTTATATATATAGTTTTATCACAAATTTTTACTTTAGATACAAGTGAAACAACTTTACCAAAAATTATAATGGAAAATTATAATTTAGATATTAGATTTATATTTTTACCACTTATCTCTATAATTTTACTTTCTTTCTTAAAAATAAATGTAAAAATTTCTATGGGGATAAGTATTATTATTGCTGGAATTATAGGAATATTTTTACAAGGAGAAAAATTTATTAATTTATTGCAATATGCTTTTAGTGGATTTTATAAATTTAATGGACATCCTTTAGAAAAAATTATAAAAGGTGGGGGAGTTATTTCAATGGCTAATGCTACTTTAGTAATTGTTATCTCTTGTTTATTAATTGGAATTTTAGAAAAAATGGAAATTTTATCATTTTTAAAATCGAAAATTAGAAATATAAGCACGAGAAGTGGACTTTTCTTAAATATGATAGGAATAAGTATTTTAGCTGGGATGATTGGTTGCAACCAAACAGTATCTGTAATTATGACAGAACAAGTTATGGAAGAAATTTATGATTCAAGAAATCTATCAAGAGAGGAATTAACTTTAGATTTAGAAAATTCATCAGTTCTTTTAAATAATTTTATTCCTTGGAATAGTTCTTGTTTTGTTCCTTGTGCTATTTTAGAGGTTGTTTTTTATAAGGCTGTACCACTGGCTTTTTTCTTATATTTTATACCACTTTGGACATTTATTTCTTATAAATTTTGGTCTAAAAAATTAAGTTAAATAATTTTTGCCTTTCAAATGATATTTATTTCAATAATTTGAAAAATATGTTATACTATATAGGGTAATAAAAAATTATGTAGGAGAATATATGGAATTTAAAAAGATTGAATATATAGATAGAAAAACTGGAAAAACTTTAGTAGAAAAAGTTCCAGGAGAAAGTTTTTTAAAATTTTTGTATTATAATCCTTTTGGAGTTTTACCTTTAGAATTATTAGTAAAAAGAAAATTTCTATCTGTTTTATATGGAAAAAAAATGGATAACATGAGTTCTAAAAAAATGATACCTAATTTTGTAAAAGAGCATTCTATAAATATGGAAGAATCTATAAAATCTGTTGATGAATTTACATCTTTTAATGATTTTTTCTATAGAGAACTAAAACCAAATTCAAGAAAAATAGATAGAAGAAGAGGGGTACTTACAAGCCCAGCTGATGGAAAAGTATTTGTAATTGAAAATGTATCAAAAGATACAGAATTTTTTGTAAAAGGTGAAAAATTTTATTTAGAGGATTTCTTAAAAAATAAATCTTTAGCTAAAAAATATAAAAATGGAATTATGTTTATTATAAGATTAGCTCCTGTAGATTATCATAGATTTCATTTTCCAGCTTCTGGAATGATATCTAAGACAAAACTTATAAAAGGAGCTTATTATTCTGTTTCTACTCATGCAATTAGAAAGAATTTTAGAATTTTTTGTGAAAATAAAAGAACTCTTTCTACACTTTTTACAGATTCATTTAAAGATATTTGTATATTGGAAATAGGTGCTACTATGGTAGGAGGGATAAAACAAACATATATTCCTTATACTCATGTAAAAAAAGGAGATGAAAAAGGTTATTTCTATTTTGGAGGCTCAACTGTAATTTTACTTTTAGAAAAACAATCTTTTAGAATAGATAAAGATATATTAGAAAATAGTAGAAATGGAATTGAAACAAAGGTATTTATGGGAGAGAGATTAGGAGTTTCTTGGAGATTTAGGGAGGAAGAAGATTGAAAAGAAAACCCTGTTACTTTAGAAAATGGGATATATTAATATATATAGTCATTTTTTCTATATTTTTAATACTATTTTTGCATGTACAAAACCTTAAAACTATAAAAGGGAATAAGGCTGAAATATATGTAGATAATCAATTAAAATATGTATTTAATTTACAAGAAGAAAAAAAAGAGTTTTTTGTTGATACTAACTTAGGTGGAGTTAATGTTTTAATTGAAAAGATGAAAATTAGAGTTACTACTTCTAATTCGCCTCTTAAAATTTGTGTGAAACAAGGTTGGATTTCAAATGTTGGAGATACTATTGTAGGAATTCCTGATAGATTACTTATAAAGATAGTAGGAATTACTACAGAAGATGATGTTGATGCTACAGCTAGGTAATGTAAGGAGAAAATATGACTAATCAAAAAGAAAAAAAACTTTTTTTAAATATTTTTATAGTTGGATTAATACTTTTAATTATTCAAACTGTTTTACAAAGGAATGACGAATTTTTAAATATCTTAAATGCTTTTAATGTATATCTAAAACCATTTATTTATGGAATTTTTATAGCTATGCTTTTTAATCCTGCTGTAGAAATAATAGAAAAAAAATTAAAATTTTCAAGAATGGTTTCATTATGGGCGGCATTTTTTATATTTCTTTTAATTTTTACAGGGATTATGCTTTGGTTTATACCTAGTTTAATTCATAGTTTTGAAGATATGGTACAAATGTTTCCAACCTTTCAAGAAAAATTTATGTACTATTTAAGAGAGATTTTTGAATTCTTGAGGGAAAAAGATTTACTTGTAATGGATGGAACAGATATACAAAAAGCTATAGAAGATTTTATTGTATCTAATATCCAAAATATAAAAAATATTTTATTCTCTATAAGTATAAATGTAGTTTATTGGGTGGTAGAAATTTTTATATTTTTCTTAGGATTATTTTTAGCAATTTATTTTATCTTATATAAAAATTATTTTATGAGATTTTTTAAGAATATGGTATTTTTATTTTATGATAAAGAAAAATCTGAAAGTGCTTTAAAATTTTTAATTGAAGCAAAGGATATATTTTTAAATTATATGTTAGGAAGAATTCTTATATCTACTATTGTAGGAATAGTAGCTTATATTGTTATGATTTTTGGAAAAGTTCCTTATGCTCTTATTATTGCTGTGATGATTGGGGTAGGAAATATGATTCCTTATTTTGGTTCTATTGTAGCTGGAATTATTGCATTTTTACTTGTAGTTTTAATAGAACCATTTAAAGTTTTATATATATTCTTGGCTATGGGAATTGCTCAAACTGTAGATGGATATGTTGTAGGTCCTCTTATTTTAAGTAAAAGTGTGGGACTTGGTTCATTTTGGGTAATTGCTTCTGTTATCATTATGGGAAATATTATGGGAACTACAGGAATGTTTTTAGGAGTTCCTATATTTGCTGTTTTAAAATTAATCTATACTAGATTGTTAGAAAGAAAAGAAAAAGATATTGAGTTAAAAGCTATTGAAGAAAAAGAAAATAATAATTTTGAGGAGTTTTAATGGATAAATTAGAAAAAAAATATACTATAGTAGCTTCTACTACTATGGGATTAGAAAGTATTGTAAGAGATGAATGTGTTGAGCTTGGATTTGAAAATGTACAAGCTTTTAATGGAAAAGTTGAATTTTCTGGTACTCTTAGAGATATAGCTGTTGCTAACATTCATCTAAGATGTGCTGATAGAGTATTTATAAAAATGGGAGAATTTAAAGCATTTTCTTTTGAAGAACTTTTCCAAAATATCAAAAAACTTAATTGGAGTGAGTTTGTAGAAAAAGATGGCAACTTTATTATAAGTTGGGTAAGTGCTGTTAAATGTAAACTTTTCTCAAAATCTGATATTCAAAGTATATCAGAAAAAGCAATAATTGAAAATTTAAAAAAAATCTATAAAATTGAAAGATTTTCTAAAACTGGAGCAAAGTTTGCTGTTAAAATTCAAGGAAATAAAGATATATTTAGTATTATGTTAGATACAAGTGGAGTTGGACTTCATAAAAGAGGTTATAGAAATTTAATAAATGAAGCTCCATTAAAAGAAACTTTGGCAGCAGCTCTTGTAAAATTAACAAGATGGAATGGTGGAGAAAAACCTTTTATTGACCCAATGTGTGGAACAGGGACTATTCCTATTGAAGCAGCTATGATAGCCCGTAATATAGCTCCAGGTGTTAATAGAAATTTTGTTTCAGAAGATTGGAAAATATTTCCAAAAGATTTATGGATAGATGTTAGAGATGAAGCTTTTTCTCAAGAAGATTATGATAAAGAAGTGAGAGTTTATGGTTCAGATATAGATGGAGAAGCTATAAAAGTGGCTCTTGAAAATGCTACTAAAGCAGGAGTAGAAGATGATATATTATTTGAAAATAAAAACTTTTTAGAGTTAGAAACACCAGCAGAAAAAGGGTATTTAGTATCAAATCCTCCTTATGGAGAAAGACTTTTAGATGATGAAAAAGTTGAAAGATTATATAGATTATTAGGAGATGTTTTATTAAAAAGATTCCCTAAATGGTCTTATTATATTATCACTTCTTATAAAGATTTTGAAAAGGCATTTGGTAAAAAATCTACTAAGAATAGAAAATTATTTAACGGTGGCATTGAATGTCATTACTATCAATATTATGGTGAAAAATAGGAGTTCATATGGATAAGAAAAAATTTGTTGATTATTCTTTAGAAATTATATTGCAAGTTTTAAAAAAATTAACTTTAGAGTTACAAGATGCTCAAAGTAAAAAAAATGAAGAAAAAATAGAATTTTTAAAAAATGAAGTTATTCCTAAATATGAAAAATTATACTTAGCTTTTAGAGATGAAGAAATTTCTAAAAGAACCCCAGAAGAATTAGAAAATATATTAAAAATAGTAGAAGATATTTTAGAAAAAAATAATTTTTCAAAAGAATTTATAGATGAATGTCAAAGAAAGAGAGAAGAATATAAAGAAAATTCTGGAGCTGAAGTAGTAAAAAGATTATTTGAATATTCTATTAAAAATTTAAAAAAATCTAAAGATAAAATTTATGAAAAACTAAATCCTATTTTGAAAAAAGAAGAACAATTAGAAGCTGACTTAAAAGAAGCTATTCAATATGATGAGGAAATGAGAATATCAGCAGAGATAGTTGATTTAAGAGAGAAAAAAAGAGAACTTGTTGGAAAATTAGAAGTTCTAAATGAAAAAATATTTGAAATAGAAGATGACATTCAAAAAGAATGGAAATATAAAATATATGGAACTGTTACTCAAAAAGAACTTGAAAAATATGTAGATTATAAAAATTAGGAGGAAAATATGTTAAATAAATTTTTTATTCTATTGGGAGTACTTACATTAGCGTTATTAGCTACTAGATTAGTAGGAAATATGAAAATGAAAAAATTAAAAAATACGGAGGTTAAATTAATGGAAGTTAAAAACTTAAGAGCAAAAATTATTACAAACAAAGGAAGTATCAATATTAAATTAATGCCAGAGGTTGCTCCTTTTACAGTACTTAACTTTGCTCATTTATCAAGAATAGGATATTATAACAACTTAAAATTCCACAGAGTAATTGAAGAATTTATGATTCAAGGTGGAGACCCAGAAGGAAATGGAACAGGTGGACCTGGATACCAATTTCATGATGAATTTAAAAAAGAAGTGGTATTTGATAGACCAGGATTACTTGCAATGGCAAATGCTGGACCAAGTACAAATGGTTCTCAATTCTTTATCACTCATGTTGAAACTCCATGGTTAAACTATAAACATACAATCTTTGGAGAAGTTGTATCACCTAATGACCAAGATATAGTTAACAGAATCGCTCAAGATGATGTAATAAAAACTATAGAAATCACAGGAGATGTAAAAGCTCTTTATGAAAGTGATGAAGCAAAAGAAACTGTTGCTCAAATCAACGAAATCTTAATGTCTCAATCTAAATTCAAAAACTTAAAATATGAAATAGAATTATAATTTTTTAATAATTCTTTTAAAGAAAAAGGCTGAATAAATTTTATTCAGCCTTTATTATTTCTATTTAAATTTTTTAGAGAAGTATCTAGTATGTAATAACTCATGAGCTTTACGGCTTAATGGATAATCTAAATAATCTTCATATAATTTTTTAACAGATTCATTTTCATGTGATCTTCTGATAGGAAGGGATTTATCAATATTATTTAATCCTTCTGCTCTTTTCTTTAATACTTCTAATTTTTTCAATGCTTTTGGTTGTCCTCCACCACCAACGCATCCACCTTTACATGCCATTATCTCAATAGCATGGAAAAATTCTTCTCCAGCTCTTATTTTATCAAGCATTTTTCCAGTTTCTTCAAGTCCATGAGAAATTCCGATTCTAAGTTCAATATGTCCTACTTTTATTTCAGCAATTCTGAATCCCTCCCAACCTCTTAACTCATGGAATTCGATTTCATCTAATCTTTCACCAGTAATAGACTCTAAAGTTGTTCTTGTGGCAGCTTCAATAACTCCACCTGTTCTTCCGAAAATTATTCCAGCTCCAGAATATTCTCCTAATGGATTATCAAAATCTTCATCTTCAAGATTTTTTAAATCTATATTTAATTGTTTAAATAATTTTATAAGTTCTCTAGTAGTGATAACTAAATCTGTATCGTAGTTATTTCCTCTTGAAAATTCCTCTCTTGATGCTTCATATTTTTTAGCAAGACAAGGCATAATAGCAACAACAGAAACATGTTCTCTAGTAACACCCATGTTTTTGGCCCAAATGTCTTTTGCAACAGTAGAGAATATTTCCATTGGAGATTTTACTGTTGAAGGAACATCTAACATATCTGGATAGTTTTGTTCAAAGAATTTAATCCATGCTGGACAACAAGAAGTTAGTATTGGAAGTTTTACATTAGGGTCTCCCTCATAATATTTTTCTAATCTTTCTTGGAATTCTTTAGCCTCTTCCATTATTGTTAAGTCAGCAGCCCAGCTTGTATCAAATACATAGTCTATTCCAATAGCTTTTAAAGCAGCTACTAATTTTTTCTCAACGTTTTCTCCAGCTTCATATCCAAAAGCCTCTCCAATAGCCACTCTTACAGCAGGAGCTATTTGAGCTACAACAATTTTGTTAGGAGTAGCAATATCTCTTAATAATTGAGTTGTGTGGTCACCTTCAAATATAGCTCCAACAGGACATGCTATAACACATTGACCACAGTGAGTACATTTATCATTATCTATAGTATGTTTTTGCTTAATACTTCCAGAGATACATCCAACAGGACATGCTCTAGCACAAGCTGTACATCCTATACATTTATCAGTGATTTTAAATTGTAATAATTGAATACATTGACCAGCTGGACAAGTTTTATTTTCAACATGTTCTTCAAATTCATGATAAAATTTATCTAAAGATTCAAGTACAAGATTTCTTTTTCTACCTAAAGTGTCTTTTATTGCTCCACAAAGTTGTCTCAATAAAAATAAATCTCTTATATTTCCTTTTCCTTTAGAAATTCTATCTAAAGTTCTCCAAGAACGTTCCATTTCATTTTCAACTTTTGAATATTCTAAGTATCCTCTTCTTTGCTTGTTAGCTAAAAGATATTCTAAATAGAATTTAGAAAAAGAAACCATACAATCTTCTTCTGATAAAATTATAATATTTCTTGTAGAACCATCTTCAAATAGTTCTAAATCAATAGGCTTATCTAAATAATCTTCTTGAACTAAATTTCTAAATGGAAGTCCAAATTGAGCAGCCTTAAATTTTTTGTGCCCAGTTATTCCTCCTGCCATTTCTATTAATTCAGAAAGTGTTGTTGTTTCTAAAATATCATATACCCCTGGTTTTACTACCATTCCAGAAATAGCCACAACATTTCTTCCTTGGCTTAAAGCTTTTTTTAGTTCAGGTCCAGCTATATTAGAGAATATTGACCCGATTGATGAGAAATTAATTATTTCTTTCCCATAAATTTGTTCAACCATTTTTCCTCCTAAAAATCTAAAAAATCACAATATTTAACTATTATTTATTATATATATACCTATTATTTCAATAGATATTTTTTTATAAAAAAAATTTATCCTGTGGATAATTTTTTATTACCGTTTTAATATTATACATAAAAAAATATATTTTTGCAACAAGAAAAAATAATTTTGTAAAGGATAACTTAATTTTTTTTATAAATACTATTCATTTTTGAGCATTTTAAAAAAAATATTAAAATAGATTACTTGTTATTTTTACTATAAAATTGTAAAATATAAATATACTTTAAACAAGGAGATTCAAATGAAAAAAGAAATTTTTATTGATAAATTATGTGAAAGAGCAAAAATTAAAGGGATAGAAGAATATGAAGTATTTTTTCTTTCTAACCTTAGTTTAGGGGTAAAAGTTTATGAAGAAAAAATAGAAAATTTAACAAATAATCAAAATCAAGGTGTCTCATTTAGATGTAAAGTCAATGGAAAAATGGGATATTCTTATTCAGAATCATTAAATGAAGAAGATATTGATTTTCTAATTGATGAAGCAGTTTCTAATGGGAATTGTATAGAAAGTGATGATGAACAATTTATATATGGAGAAAAACATCAATATAAAAAATTAAATACTTATTCAAAAGCTTTAGATAATTTAGAAACAAAAGATATTGAAGAGTTTTTAATCTCAATGGAAAAATATGCTAAAAGTTTAGATTCTAGAATAGAAAAAGTTTCTTATTGTTATTTTGGACTTGGTAGTGGAGAAGTAATAATAAAAAATTCTAAGGGATTAAACTTAAGTAATCAAGGGAATGTTGCTTATACTTTTATCTCTGTTGTTGCTAAAGAAAATGATATAATAAAAACTGATTCAGAATTTATAGTATCAAGAGATTTTTCTAAATTTGATTACCAAAAAATAGCAGAAGGAGCTGTTAGAAAGGCTATTGCAAAATTAAATGTACAAAAGAGTAATATTTTACCAGAAAAAGTTATTATAGAAAATTTAGCTTTTTCTTCATTATTAGGAGCTATGTCCAATATATTTTCAGCTGATGCTGTACAAAAGGGAATATCTTTATTAAAAGATAAATTAAATCAAAAAGTTGCTTCTTCTAAATTTACTTTAATTGATGACCCTCATTTAGAAAATGGTTTTGGTTCAGCTTCCTTTGATTCAGAGGGAGTTCCAACTGAATATACAGAGATTATAAAAGGTGGAATCTTAAGCACTTATCTTTACAATTTAAAGACCGCTAATAAAGATAAGGTAAAATCTACAGGACATGCTAGTAAAGGAGGATATAAGGGAACTATTGGAATTTCTACATATAATTTATATGTAAAAAGTGGTGAAAAAACTTTTGATGAATTAGTAAAAGAGATTGGAGAGGGGATTTTAATAACAGATTTTGCTGGACTTCATTCTGGACTTAATAGTATATCTGGAGATTTTTCTTTAGCTGGTGAGGGATTTTTAATTAAAAATGGAAAAATTCAAAATGCTCTTAATCAAATAACTGTTGCTGGAAATTTCTTCCAATTATTAAATGATATAGAGGAAGTTGGAAATGATTTAAGATTTTCATTATCAGATATTGGCTCTCCATCAATAATAGTAAAAGGATTAAAAATTGCTATAGACTAAAAATATAATAGAATTAGTTATAAAAATACTCTTTATAATGTTAATAAAAAATAAAATTTTCGGAAATTAAAAATATTTTTGTGATTTATGAAATGAGCTGAACGCTAAAAAATGACACTGTTTGAACGAAGTGAGTTTGTCATTTTTAGTGAAGCGAATAAAATAAATAGAAAATATTTTTATGGAGAGAAATTTTATTTTTATAACAACAATAAATTTTTCTAACAAAAAAAGATGTTACAAACCAATTATAATCTGTAACATCTTTTTTACTTATTATTAATTATAAATTATGAATTAAAAATAGCACTGTCGTTAATTTTTCCTTTTACAGTTTGGAATTTTTCTAAAAGAGCTTTTGGAGTAAGTTTTTGTTTTTCTTCTCCACTTACGTTTAGTATAATTTCTCCCTCGTGAAGCATTATTATTCTATCTCCATAAGTTATAGCATCTTCTAAGTTATGAGTTATCATTAAAGTTGTTATTTGATTTTTTCTAACTATTTCGTTAGTTTTATCTAATATTATTTTTGAAGTTTTTGGGTCAAGAGCTGCTGTATGCTCATCTAATAAAAGTAATTTTGGTTTGTTTAGAGTTACCATAAGTAATGCTAGACATTGTCTTTGTCCTCCTGATAACATTCCAACTTCTGTATCCATTTGTTTTTCTATTCCTAAACCTAATTCACTTAAAAGCTCTTCATAGTAAGCTTTTCTTTTTTGATTTAATCCAAATGAGAAATTGAATTTCTTACCTTTATTATCTGCCATTGAAAGATTTTCAAATACTGTCATTGAAGGAGCTGTTCCCATTGAAGGGTCTTGGTAAACTTTAGAAATATATGTATTTTTAACATGTAATTCATCTCTTGTTATATCTTTATCATCAAGACAAACAGTACCAGCATCAGGTTCTATACTTCCCATTATTAAATTTAAAAGAGTAGATTTTCCAGCTCCGTTACTTCCTATAACTGTTATAAATTCTCCTTTGTTTATATCAAGATTTAATCCTCTGAATACTTTTTTCTCTGTTCCTAATTCTGTTAAAAATGTTTTTTCTATTGACCTTAAACTAAGCATGCTTCTTCACTCCTTTTCTATCTTTCAATAATCCATTATTTTTTATTGCTAATATTCCTACAACTATTATTGCTGTAATAAGTTTCAAATCACTTGCATTAAATCCTATTTTTAAAGCTACTGTTATAATCATTCTGTATAATATTGTTCCTACAATTACTACTGTTGTCATTGAGAAAGCTCTTTTATTTCTTATAATACTTTCTCCAATTATTATAGAAGCAAGTCCTGTAACGATTGTTCCTGTTCCCATTCCTACATCTGCAAATCCTTGGTATTGAGCATATAACCCACCAGATAAAGATACAATTGCATTTGATAAGATAAGTCCATAAATTTTTAATTTATTTTTATCAACTCCTAAAGTAACTACTAAATTTTCGTTATCTCCTAGAGCTCTTAATACAAATCCAAATTTTGTTTTTAATAAGAAATCTAAAAATATTTTACAAATTCCAACTGCTATAACGATTATTATTAAACTGTTCATTTCACCTGAGAAAAGATGTTTAACACTAAATAGTGATAAGTTTGACCTTCCCATTATTTTTATATTTATGCTATAAAGTCCTGTCATAACTATTATTCCAGCCAAAAGTCCAGCAATTTTAAATTTTACACTTATAAATCCTGTAATAAACCCAGCTATACAACCACCTAATGTTGCTAAAAGTAAAGCAATTACAGGGTCAACACCTTTTACTAAACAACTAGCTACAATAGCAGCCCCCATAGGAAAACTTCCATCAACAGTCATATCTGGAAAATCTAGTATCCTAAATGTTATGTAAACTCCCATTACCATAATGGCGAATATCAGACTTTGTTCAATAGTTCCCATAAGCATATTTCAATCCTCTCCGTTCTTTAAATCTAGTTTTATTCTATGTACTAATAATATCATTATTTTTTTTAATTTTCTAGATAACAATTAAATTTATTATTTGTTCCTTTTTAGAAAGGATGAGATTATATAATTTTAATTTTTATCTAGATTAAGAGCAATTATTCACTTTTATAATTTGTTCGTTTTAATCTTCTAATTTATGAATAGCTTTTAAAAAAATAGGTTGTTACAAATTTCATTAAATATTTTTGTTTTATTTTATAAAAAATGTAACAACCTTACATAATTAATTATAATCTATCTAATAATTCTTGTGGTATTTCTACATTTAAGTTTTTAGCAATCTCTTGGTTAATCATTAATTTAGTATCTTTAGGCCTTTCGATAGGCATATTTTCTATTTTTTCACCATTTAGAATTCTAACTGCCATAAGACCTGTTTGATATCCTAATGATTTAAAATCAATAGATTCTGTAGCAAGACCACCAGCATTAAATTGTACATCATCAGAAGTTATCATTGGTATATTTTTATTTTTTGCTTTTTCAGAAATTAAGCTAATTGAAGAAGTAATAGTATTATCACTAGGAGTATATAATAAATCTACATTCTCTAATAAAATATCTAAAGCTTGTCCAACTTCATTTACATTAGTAACACCTTTTTCTACGATTTCTAATCCATTAACATCAGTTATTGCTCTAAATTTTTCTAAGAAAACTCTTGAATTTTCTTCACTAGTATTGTATAAGAACCCTATTCTTTTTGCATTTGGTAATAATGTTTTTATTAATTGAACTTGTTTATCTAGTGGTGGCATATCATTAGTTCCTGATATATTTTTTCCTGTAAGTCCAACAGCTTTTGGATCAGTAACTGCTGTTATTAATATAGGTATATCTTTTGATGAATTATACATAGCTTGAGATGATGGAGTAGATACAGCTAAAACCAAATCTTTTTTACTTTGAGTAAATGATTGAGCTATTGTTTGGGCAGTTCCAAAATCTCCTTGAGCATTTTGAAATTCAAAATTTACTTTTGTTTCATCAAAACCATTGTCTTTTAAAGCTTCTACAAATCCTTCTACAGCTGAATCAAGAGCTGCATGTTCTATTATTTGAGTAACACCAATTTCTATTTTCTCTTCTTTTTTTCCACAACCAAAACTCAACAATATTAAACTTCCTATAAATAAATTTCTAACTATTTTTTTTAAACACATTTTCATTTCCTCCCCTTAATATTTATTTTATAACTTATAGTATCACTAATGTTAAAAAAAATAAAGTGAACAATTTATTTTAATAAGAGTTCTATATATATAAATATATTTTAAATATTTTATTTATTTTAAAAAATTTTTATTTTATTTTTTTGTTCGTATTTATCATTCAAAAATTATATTTTTGTAAAAATTAAATATTTTTTCTATTTAAACATTATTTTTTAAACAAATTTTTAAATAATCCACAAAAATAAAAAAAGAGCTGTTGAAACTTTTTTGTTACAAAAAATTAACAACAACTCTATTGTAATTAAATTAATTTTATTTATTTTCTACTAAAGCTCTAAGGGCTAAAGTATAGCTATTAAATCCAAAACCAGATATTTGTCCTATACAACCTTCAGAAGTTACAGATTTTTTTCTAAATTCATCTCTTGTATAAATATTGCTTATATGAACCTCTACAGTAGGTATATTTACACTTTTTAGAGCATCAAGAATGGCTATACTGTAATGGGTATAAGCTGCTGGATTTATTATAATCCCATCATAAATTCCATAGGCCTTTTGTATAAATTCCACTATCTCTCCTTCATAATTACTTTGTTTAAAATCAACTTGGCAATTAAGAAGAGAGGCTTCTTCTTGAATTTTTTTTATAAGGTCTTCATAAGTTTTATCACCATATATATTTTTTTCTCTTATCCCCAACATATTTATATTAGGGCCATTTATTACAAGAATTTTCATATATCCCCCTTATTCAAAACTTTTAATTATTTTCTCTATTACCTCTTTAGATATATTAATATTATTCCATATTTCTTCAGAGGCTACCCCTTGAGCTATTAACATATACATACCATTTAAAGAATTTTTATTATTTTCCCTAGCAAATTTTAAAAATTTTGTTTCTAATGGATTATAAATTAAATCTACAGAATTTTCAAAGTTTTTAGAAACTTCTTTTGTAATAGGAGAATTTTCTACATTAGGATACATACCAACAGGAGTACAATTTACAACAATATATCCATTATAATTCCCATATTCTAAAGTTTTAAAATCTATAATCTCTATATTTTCTTTATTTTTTATAAGGGAATCTAATTGAATCTTAGCTTTTTGAATATTTCTTACAACTATTGTTATAGATTTAACATCTCTATCTAAAAAATATTTTATAACAGCTCTAGCTCCTCCACCAGCCCCTAAAATAAAAGTATCTTTTCCATCTACAAATATATTATTTTCTTCTAACATTCTTTTAAATCCAAAATAGTCTGTATTATAGCCAAATAATTTACCATCTTTTACCAATATTGTATTTATAGCTCCTATCTCTTGAGCCTCTTTAGATACTTCTACAAAATCCATAGATTTTATTTTATATGGAATGGTTATATTTACACCTAAATAGCTGTAAATATCTTTTGTAAGAAATTTTTCTAATTGATTTTCTTTTAACTCTATTAGAGAGTAATCTCCTTGAATATCTAAATTTTTAAAAATTTCCTTATGAAGTTTTGGCGAAAGACTATGAGGTAGTTTTTCCCCAATCAATCCTAATTTTTTTTTCATAAAACTCCTTTATCAGTTAGAAAGAATCATATCTAAAATTATCCAAGCTGTAACTCCCTCTATTACAGGAAGAACTCTCGGAACTATACAAGGGTCATGCCTTCCATGAATTTCTAAAACCTCATTTTCTTTAGTCAAAATATCTATAGTATTTTGTGGTAAAGATATAGATGGAGTAGGTTTTACTGCTACCCTAAAAATTATTGGCATTCCGTTAGTAAGTCCTCCTAATATTCCCCCATTATTATTTGTTTTAGTTTTTACTTTTTTATTTTCATCATAATAAAACTCATCATTTGCACAATTTCCATAAAGTTTTGAAATATTAAATCCCTCTCCAAACTCAATGGCTTTTATACTTGGAATGGAAAAAATTCCATGAGAAATTCTACTTTCTACCGAATCAAAAAAAGGTAAACCAAGACCAACAGGAAGATTATTTACTATACATTCTACAACTCCACCAACAGAATTTTTTTCCTCCCTAGCTTTTAAAATTTCATCTTGCATAGATGAAATCTTACTGTCATCTATAACAGGAAAATCTTTTTTTAATAAATTTTCTAAAAAAACTTCACTTTCTCCTAAAGGATTAAACTTTTTGTCCTCAATATCTTTTATACTTAAAATATGAGCTCCAATATATATTCCATAATTTTTTAATATAAGTTTTGAAACTGCTCCTACAAAAACTAATGGTGCTGTAATTCTTCCAGAAAAACTCCCACCACCTCTATAATCATTAAATCCTCTATATTTTATATTTCCCGGATAATCTCCATGTGATGGCCGCATAAGATTTTTTAAAATTTCATAATCTTTTGATTTAGTATCATTATTTTCTATTCTTACACAAAGAGGTGTCCCTGTAGTTCTATGATTAAAATAACCACTTTCTATTATAAAGCTATCTTTTTCTTTTCTTTGAGTAGAAAATTGATTTTTCCCAGGGGCTCTCCTATCCATCTCTTTTTTTATAAAATCAAAATCTAAAGAAATTCCAGCAGGAAGTCCCTCTATAATACAACCTATAGATTTTCCATGAGATTCTCCATAAATTGTAACTTTTATTTTTTCTCCAAAAGTATTACTCATCTTTCCTCCTAGTTATATTTTTGAGACACTTTCACCTTCTACAAAATCAAATTCTATCTTTTGGATTTTAGGAATTTTTTCTCCATTTATAAGTTGCATAATAGTTTTAGCAGCATTTTTTCCTGTTTCGTCATTATAAAATCTAATTGTTGTTAACTTAGGGCTAATAACTTCAGATACTTTATAACCTCCGAAAGAAGCTATTGATATATCTTTAGGTACAGTTAATCCATAGTGTTTTATAGCTTTTATAGCTCCAAAAGCCATATTATCAGTTGCAGAGATAATACAATCAGGTCTTTTATCTTTTAAATATTCAAGAATAAGTTTTTCAGTAGTTTCAAAAGAGAAATCACTTTTTATCTCTTGAATTTTCACATCAAATTTTGAAAGAGCTTTAAAAACCGCATCTCTTCTTTTTACTCCTACAGTTATATCACTTTCATCAACACCAATATATAAAATATTTTTTCTACCAGATTTTCCAATATATTCTCCGATTTTTTTACCAGCTGCTTCTTCATGATTAAGTATAGAATATCCATTACTACAAATTTGTCCTACAAAAAGAGTAGGTACTTTGGTCCTTTTTATAAAATCCTTGTGTTCTTCTGTAACTTCTGTAGAAATTACAACAATTCCCTCTACATTTAATCTCCAAAGATTTTCAAGGTTTGCCTTTTCAAGTTCTATATTATGATTTGTATTTATAATCAATGGAATATATCCAGCTTCCCTTAAATTACTATCTAGCACCATAAGAATATCTGAAGTTATATTTGAATCTAAACAAGGAACTATAATTCCAATGAATTTATTATTTCTTGCTTTTATTCCTCTAGCAAAAAGATTTGGCGCATAACTATTTTCGTCAATAACTTTTTGAATTTTTTCTCTAGCTTCAGGACTCACATATCCATTGTTAAAAAATCTAGATACTGTACTTTTTCCAACTCCTGAAAGATTAGCAATATCTAATATTGTAAGTCTTTTTTTCATTAATTTTTCTCCTTAACATAATACTATAACATTATTATACATTATATCTAAAAAAAATAAAATCATTTTTTTAATATGTACTGTTTTAAATCAAATAAAATATAAAACAAAAAAATCAAAAAATATATTGACAAATTTAAAAAAATATATTATTCTTATAACATATGGGAACGATACCACAAGATTAAAAAAGGAGGGAGTATGGCAAAATAAATTTGTCATGCAAAATATATGGATTTTAACAAGGTTGCTGAAGAAGTTTTAGAAAATATTGGTGGAAAAGAGAATATCTCTGTCATGGAACATTGTGCTACTAGATTAAGAATTGTTGCAAAGGATAATGAAAAAGTAAATAAAGATGGATTGAAAAAAATTCCTGGAATTGGAGGATATTTTTACCAATCTGGACAACATCAAATTATCATAGGAACAGGAAAAGTAAATAAAGTTTTTGATATATTAAATACGGGCGATATCAAAAACACAGGGGCAAAACAAGAGGCTTACACTAACTTAAATCCTTTCCAAAAAGTTTTAAGAGTTTTAGCTGATGTATTTATCCCACTTATACCTGTTCTTGTTGCTACTGGATTATGTATGGGACTTAGAGGATTTGCTTTACAATTAGGAATGAAATTTTCTCCTGAATTTTTAACAATGACACAAGTAGTAACTGATACAGTATTTATATTTTTACCAGCTTTAGTTGTGTGGTCTGCTTTCAAAAGATTAGGTGGAACTCCAGTAATAGGAATGGTTTTAGGATTAATGTTAGTGGCTCCAATGATTCCTAATGCTTGGGACGTGGCTAGTGGAAATTCTTCTCCATTACAATTAGGAATTTTTAAAATAGTTGGTTTCCAAGGAACAATATTACCAGCTTTAATTGTTGGAATTTTTGGTTCAAAAGTAGAAAAATGGGTAAAATCTTGGATGCCAAGTGTTGTTGATTTAGTATTTACTCCATTTTTAACAATAATCATTGGAATTTTAGCAGCCTTTTTAGTTATAGGACCTATATTTACAATAGTTGAACATCTTGTAATGAACGGGGTACAAGGAATTGTAGGATTACCATTTGGAATTGGTGGAGCAATATTTGGAGGAATTCAACAAGCTCTTACTGTAACAGGATTACACCACTCATTAATGATAGTTGAAACAAGTTATTTAGCTAGTGAAGGAATAAATCCATTAAATGCTTTAATTACAGCTTCTATGGCTGGACAAGCTGGAGCTGCTATAGCTTATACAATGACTTTAAAAGATAAAAATGAAAGAGCTTTGAAATTTTCTTCAATAGTTCCTTGTTTCTTTGGAATAACTGAACCACTTTTATTTGGTGTTACTTTATCAAACTCAAAAGTATTTATATCTGGAATGATTGGAGGAGCTGTAGCTGGAGCTTTCGCTATGTTATTTAAAGTTGCTCCATCTGTTATGGGAGTAACTTTTATCCCAGCAATACCAGCTTATTTAGGAAATAATTTATTAGGTTATGTTGCTATGATAGCTGTTGGAATGGTTGTTGGAATGGTTATAACAAAAATTTTAGTAAGAAAAGGTGAATAATAATGTATAGAAATAAATTTCATATACAAGCTAAGAAAGGACTTGTGAATGACCCTAATGGTCTAATATTTTGGAATAATGAATATCACGTGTTCTTTCAATTAAATCCAAAAAGTTGTGAACATACTTTTAAACATTGGGCACATATAAAAAGTAAAGATTTAGTTAATTGGGAAGAGTTACCAATTGCTTTAGCTCCTACTGATTGGTTTGATAAAGATGGTTGTTATTCAGGAAGTGCTATTGAAAAAGATGGAAAACTATATCTTATTTATACAGGAAATGTAAAAAATAATGGAATAAGAGAAAGTTATCAATGTTTGGCAGTATCAGAAGATGGAGTAAATTTTGAAAAACTAGGTCCTGTTATCCACGATAAAAATATACCAAAAGGGTATACTAGACATTTTAGAGACCCAAAAGTTTTTAGAAAAGATGGAAAATTTTATTTAGTTCTTGGAGCACAAAGAGAAAATTTAACAGGAACAATATTATTATATTCATCTGAAGATTTATTTAATTGGACTTTTGAAAAAGAGTTAATAAAAAATGATTTTGGTTATATGTGTGAATGTCCTGATTATTATTCAGTAGATAATCAAGGAGTCCTTGCTTTTTCTCCTCAAGGTTTAGAAGCTCAAGGAATATTATACAATAACAGGTATCAATCTGGATATATTTTAAGAGATAAAGAGGAAATAGAAAAAAATACTTTCATTGAATTTGACAGAGGATTTGAATTTTATGCTCCTCAATCTTTTGAAGGAAAAGATAATGAAAGAATTATGTTTGGTTGGGTTGGAATGCCTGAAGAATTAGAACACCCTTCAGTTGAAGAAGGTTGGATACATTGTCTAACACTACCAAGAGTTATAACAGTAAAAGATAATAAACTTTTCCAAAATCCTCATAAAAATCTAATGGGATTAAGAAAAGATGAAAAAATACTATCTGATTTAAAAGTACAAGGAAGCCTAAATTTAAAAGATTTTGAAATTTCTGGAAAAACTTTTGAATTAATAATCAGTCTAAAAGATGTAAAATCTGATTTTGCATTGAAGGTTAGAAGTGGAGAAAAAAATAATACTTTACTAAAATATGATTATGAAAATAAAATTTTCTTATTTGATAGAGAAAATAGTGGTAGAGGATACAAAGGGACTAGAAAATGTAAACTTGAAAAATTAGAAAAAATTCATATTTTTAGTGATTCTTCCTGCTTAGAAATATACTTAAATGGTGGTGAAGAGGTATTTACAGGAAATATTTATCCTGAAGAAAATGATGATAATATTATTTTAGATGGATTAAATATAGATATTTCTAATCTTGAATTTTATAATATTTAGTGGAGGAAAAAATGATATTAGGAGCAATTGAAGCTGGTGGAACAAAATTTGTTTGTGGAATTGGAAATGAAAATGGAGAGATTCTTGAAAGAGTAAGTTTTCCTACTGAAACACCTGAAGTTACTTTAGCAAAGGTAGTAGAATTTTTTAAAAATAAAAATATTGAAAAATTAGGAATTGGTTCTTTTGGACCAATAGATGTTAATCCAAATTCTAAAACTTATGGATATATAACTAAAACTCCAAAATTAGCTTGGACAGATTGTGATGTGGTAGGTTATTTAAAAAAATATTTTGATATTCCTATTTACTTTGATACAGATGTAAATGGTGCTGCTTTAGGGGAAGCTACTTGGGGAGCTGCTAAAGGTTTGGAAAATTGTCTATATATGACTATTGGAACAGGAATTGGTGGAGGTGCTTTAGTTTCTGGAAAATTAGTTCATGGAATGTTACACCCAGAGATGGGACATATAATGGTTAGAAGACATCCAGAAGATAAATATGAAGGAAAATGTCCTTTCCACAAAGATTGTTTAGAGGGAATGGCTGCTGGACCAGCTATTGAAGAAAGATGGGGTAAAAAAGGTTATGAATTACCTAGTGACCATGAAGCTTGGGATATGGAAGCCTTTTATATAGCTCAAGGTGTTGTAAATTTTATATTAATATTATCACCAGAAAAAATAATTTTAGGTGGTGGAGTTATGAAGCAACAACAACTATTCCCAAAAATTAGAGAAAAAGTTGTAGAGATGTTAAAAGGTTATGTTCAAACAAAGGAGATATTAGAAAATATTGATGAATACATTGTTTACCCAGAACTTGGTGATAATGCAGGACTTTTAGGTGCTATGGCTTTAACATTATAAAAATAATAAGGATATTGAAATTTCAATATCCTTTTATTTTTATTTTAGATTTATATAAAATTTAATTTATGATTTTCTATGAAAATATATGAGAAAATAAAAACTACACCTTCTTATTTGAGGGTGTAGTTTATTTTAAAATATTTTGTGTTATCTAAATTATGCTATTTTTTTAATTCTTCCAAGTCCTATACTTTTTCTTTTTCCTAAAGATATACTATCTGGAAGATTTACATTTGTTACAAATTCTCCATAAAAACAATTTATTTGAGTATCCTTTTGAATAAGAGGTTCAGAATTAAATTCTCCTTCTACAATTATTTTTTTATCCGCCCAAACACCACACATTTTGAAAAACTCAATTATATTATTTGTAAGTTGTTTTTCTAAAGATAATTCTCCATTTAAAAATTTCATATAATTTTCACTATTAAGTGCAAACCATAAAGAATCAAATTTGTATCTGTGTATTGGTTTATCAGATATTTCTAAATTATTAAAAGATACTTTTGTTTCTGGAATTACAGAAATTTTTTCCCCATTAATTTCTAATTCAGTAAGATTTTGACAATGTTCTAATAATAAATCAGCACCTTTTTCTATTCCTAAAACAGATAATTCACCTTTTATAACTCTATATTGAATGATAGATGATTTGTAATTAAAAGAAAGTTCATCTTTATGATTATGAAACTCAATTATATTATTAAAATGATGACCCATAAATCCCCTTAATTTTTCAGCATCTCTACCTTTAAATTTTCTGTTAGATTTAAAAAAAATTTCTACTATTTTCATTTATTTTGTTTCTCCTTGCTACTTATAATTATTCATTTAGATAAATATATAACAAAAAACAGTTTTTGTCAATAGTTTTTTGTTTGTAAAAAAAATAAAAAATATTAATAAAAAACACAAAAAAATAAAAATGTACATATTTTCCAGTATTTTTTAATAGGTGAAATAACAAAAAATTAATTTTTTTTGACTAAAAAGAGAAATTAAATTTTGAAAAATAAAAAAATTAAAGTATAATAATAAAAAAAGTAAAAAAAGGGGAAAAAATGAGAAAAATATTAATAGCTTCTCTTGGAGCAGGAGATAAAAAAAGAGAATATAAAATTGGAAATTATAATATCAATGGAAGAATTTACACTGAAAAATATATTGCTGCTGCATTAGATAAAGAATTTAAAATGGATAAAATTTTTTATATAGGAACTTTGGGTTCAATGTGGGAAAATATTTATATAGATTACTGTAAAGGAAATTCTGTAAATATAGATGAAAATTATAAAAGTGAATTAGAATTAAAAATGTTAGACTTTTTAGATATGACCAATGAAAATAAAAAGAATGTAAGTTTTGATTTTATGAATTTGGATAGAATAAAAGATATATCAAAAGGAAAAATAAATCCGATATTAACAAGATATGGATTAGATGATAAAGAAAACTTTGAAAATTTTAATCAAATATTAAAAATTATAGATGAATTACAAGATAGTGATGAGATATATTTAGATATAACTCATTCTTTTAGGTCAAATGCTTTTTGGATATTTTTAGTTATGAATTATATAAATGATGTAGCTGATAAAAATATTAATATAAAATATATTTCTTATGGAATGTTTGAAGCAAAAGAAAAAAATGAAAAGGGAATAGAAGTAGTACCAGTAGTAAATTTAAAATTATTTTTAGATTTAACAAAATGGATAAAAGGTGCATATTCATTTAAAAACTTTGGAAATAGTACTTTAATAAGAGAGTTATTAGATGAATCTGGAAATGAAAAAATAAAAAATAAATTAGAAAACTTTTCTAATTCAATTAATATAAATTATGTATCTTCTATAAAAGAAAATATAAATTATTTTAAAAGAAACCTAGAAATAATTGATAAAATAGATGGTCCAGGGAAATTAATAATTCCTAAAATAGTTAGAGAATTTTTAGAACATTTTAACGGTACGGAAGAAGAATATGATATTTTATTAAGACTTGCTAAATGGCATTATAAAGAAGAGAGATATGCAATGGTTTATACAAATTTAATAGAAGCTATAAAATCTTACATAATAAAAACTTTAGATATATATTCAGATGAAGAAGAGGAATACTTTGTATTGGATAAAAAAATTAGCTATGCAGTAAAAAAAATAGAAGCAAAATTAAGAAATAATACTCAAAAGAAATTTAATGAATTAAATGCCTTTTTTAAAACTTATAAAAGATGCAAACAATCAAGAAATAATATAGCTCATTCTGGAAATGTAAAGAAAAATATAATAATGAAAGAAAAAACAGAAAGTGTAGCTAATGATATAAGAGGATTAAAGGACCATATTTTAATTTGTGAAAAAATATTTAAACAAAATAAGTTGCTACAAGAATTTTGTAGTTATTATATGATTAATTATGAACAAAATGAAAATTAAAATAAAAAGTAATTTTTTCTTTTAAATTGTAATTTTAAAATAGTATAATTTTTTATTAAGAAATTTATAAAAAATAAGAGATTAAAAATATAAAAAGATGTGGTATAATTGATTAAAAGATAATTTACGGAAAAATGATTTTTGTAAAAAAATTAATATAACTATATGAAATTACAAAAGAAAAATTTACGAAGAACCTTGGAAATTAAATAAAAAAAGAGAAAAGTAAAAGAAAAAAAGAGGAAAAAATGCCGTTTTATAGATAAGTTTTACGACAAAATTTTATTTATAAAACGGCTAATTATAAAAAATTAAAATAAAAAATGTTGTAAAATTTATATTCCAGTAAAAACAAGGATTGAAACTATTTTTGAATTTATTATCTCATCTATTGTTTTAGTAAAATTTATATTCCAGTAAAAACAAGGATTGAAACTATAATCTTCTTCTAATTTTTTAAAAGTAGTTTTTCCGTAAAATTTATATTCCAGTAAAAACAAGGATTGAAACTTTGAAGATTTTTCATATTCTCCTGAATTGTAATTTGTAAAATTTATATTCCAGTAAAAACAAGGATTGAAACACCGAATAGTATATTACAAATACACCTATCATAATCGTAAAATTTATATTCCAGTAAAAACAAGGATTGAAACTTTTTTAATTCCATATATTGTCCTCCTATGCTTTTGTAAAATTTATATTCCAGTAAAAACAAGGATTGAAACTCATTATCTAAGGCACTGTAAAGGCTGTTATGGTGTAAAATTTATATTCCAGTAAAAACAAGGATTGAAACCTATTAATTCAAGATTATTTGTTAAAACCAACATAGTAAAATTTATATTCCAGTAAAAACAAGGATTGAAACTTTAAAATAAGCATCTCCATTTTTATTATAATAAATTTTGTAAAATTTATATTCCAGTAAAAACAAGGATTGAAACCTATTTTAGTCTTTTCTTTTTTATCTTTCAAAGTTGTAAAATTTATATTCCAGTAAAAACAAGGATTGAAACCAATGGCTTTTTCTACGTTGTCCCACTCTTTGCAAGTGCAGTAAAATTTATATTCCAGTAAAAACAAGGATTGAAACATGTCCTAAAACTTGTCTATTATTTTCTATTTGATTTAGTAAAATTTATATTCCAGTAAAAACAAGGATTGAAACCTGTAAAGGCTGTTATGGTCTCTACCTCTTAAGCAAGGTAAAATTTATATTCCAGTAAAAACAAGGATTGAAACTATATTCTTGAAAGTATGTTCCGTCGTCATAAACTGTAAAATTTATATTCCAGTAAAAACAAGGATTGAAACTATCATAAAAAGATACTACTTTGTAAAACTCCTTTTGTAAAATTTATATTCCAGTAAAAACAAGGATTGAAACTTTTAAAAGCTAGTTCTTCATTTTTCATTTTTTCAAAGTAAAATTTATATTCCAGTAAAAACAAGGATTGAAACTTCTTCTTTTACTTCTTCTTTTACTTCTTCAACCTTTGTAAAATTTATATTCCAGTAAAAACAAGGATTGAAACTTATTATTCACTTCCTTTTATTAATAAATTTAATGTAAAATTTATATTCCAGTAAAAACAAGGATTGAAACTCTTTTGATACTATACCTATATAAAGACTATTGTTAAGGTAAAATTTATATTCCAGTAAAAACAAGGATTGAAACACATCATTAATCTTGACATCTCATCAACGTCACATTTGTAAAATTTATATTCCAGTAAAAACAAGGATTGAAACATGTAATAGAAAAAATAAATTGTTGTTGTGGTATTTGTAAAATTTATATTCCAGTAAAAATAAGGATTGAAACAATAGTGATTATTTTTCTATGGTTATAGTAAAATTCATATAAAATTTATATTCCAGTAAAAACAAGGATTGAAACAAATAAGTCTAATACCCAATCAGGAATATAATCGGCGATAAAAAATAGATTCCACTAAAAACAAGGAACAAAAATTTATAATACTATATTTAAAAAAGTAATTAATAAAATAATTTTGTAATTATAAAAAGGTAAAATAAAAGAAAAATTTTACTAGGAGGAAAAATGAAAAGATGTTTTATATTTTTTTCTCATCAATTAACAGAAAAACAAACTCAAGAGATAAGAAATGATTTGAAATGTGATGAGATAATATATTTACCAAAAGATTTACAATATAAATGGAGTAATGTCGAAGATGATTCTTTTGATAAGATAAGTAATTTCCTAAAAGAAAAATCTCAAAATGATGACTATGCTTTAATTCAAGGAGAGTGGGGTTTAACATATAAAATGATAAATTTTGCAAAAGAGATAGGAGTAAATCCTATTTATGCAAAAACTAAAAGAGAGGCTATTGAAGAAAAAGATGGAGAAAAAATAAAAAAGATTTCCTATTTTGAGCATATAAAATTTGAAAAATATTAAACTATAAAAAATCCGAGAGTAAAATCTCGGATTTTTAATATATATTTCTTTTTTTATTAAGAATAAAAATTTCTTCTTGAGATAAGGGAGTATTATTTAAACTTTTAAGTAACATAACTTGAAATATATTAGTAGTCTTGTACTTAATTAAAGTTGAAATTGTTTGATTAAAAATATTACCACTTATTCTTGATTGAATAAGAGAAATTTCTAGTAACGAATAAAAAATATTTTCTAAAATCATATTATCACAAGGATATTTTTTTAGATATTTTAGAGTATATTTTATATATTCATCAATTATAATTCTTTTTAGATGTATATTTTTTATTGGAGAGGCAAGAGAACCAATTCCCCAATAAATTTCCTCTTTTAAGAAAGGAAATTTTTTTAAAAGTGAAAATAGAAATATAAAATCTTCTTCCTTTGAAGAAACTTTAGAATAGGCAATTATAATTTCTCGTGAATATAGAGAAAGAAAATCTTTATTCTCGAATAAACTTCTAAAAAAAGCAGAATTACTTTCAGATAATAATTTGAATCCCTTTAAGCAATGGCTAATATAAGGGATTTTTCTTTTTGTTGAAAGGTTTTCTATAATTAGATTTAAAAATAATTTTTCCACTTTTGATTGTAAAAAGTTATTTAATTCTAATTTAGATAAAATATAAATTTGTTGTGAAAAGTTAAAAATATATTTCTTATCTAAAGAATATAAAATGTCATCAGCTATAAAATTATGATTTGGAAAATTAAAAATCTTATTTTCTAATTCATCTATTTTAAAAATTAAATTTATTTTATTTTCCAAAGAATATAAATTTTCATAAATTATATAAAGTTTTCTCAATTCTTTTAAAGTTTCTGTCATAATTATCACCTACTTAAATTGAGTTTATCACATAAAAATTACCAAAAAAAAGATTGAATTACCAAAAAAGTAATTTTCTATAAAAAAATGTAATTTACAAATAGTAGAATGTTTTTCAAAGGAAGGTGATTTTATGGAAGTATATATTCAAGAAAAGGGAAGTAGTTTAAGAAGAGAAAAAGAACATTTTATAATTGAAAGTAAAGGAAAAACAAATCATATTTCACCAGAAAAAATTACAAATATTATAATAGAGGATAATTCTATTATAAGTACAAATGCCATAAAACTTGCAATAGATAATGATATTCCTATTTTTTTATCTGACGGAATAGGGAATATATATGGAAAATTATGGAAACAACATTTTGGAAAAAATAGCTTAGTGAGATTAAAACAACTTAAAGTATTTAATTCAAAATATGGAAATAGTATAGGAAAAGAATGGATAATATTAAAATTAGAAAGCCAAAAGAAACATATAATGAAAATTTATAAAAGAAGAAATAAAGATTATACAAATGAAGTTATTTTATTTGATAATATTATAAACTCCGTAAAACAATTAGATATAGAAAAGGAAAATTTTTCAAATATAATAATGGGTCATGAGGGAAATGGAAGTCATTTGTATTATTCATTAATTGCTAAAATGTTACCAGAAAATGTAGGATTTACCAAAAGAATAAATCAGGGGGCAAGTGACATATATAATGTAGTTTTAAATTATTCGTTTGGAATTTTATATACAAGGGTAAATCATTTGTTGACAGTTGCTGGACTTGATACCAAAATAGGAATTTTCCATACTGATATTACAGGGAAAGATTCTTTATTATATGATTTTATAGAACAGTTTAGATTTATTTGTTGGGAAGTTGTTTTTAGTATATTTACGAAAAAGATTTTTAATAAAAATTATTTAGATGAAGAAACTAGAATACTAACAATAGATGGAAGAAGAGTTATTCTTGAAGAGATGTTTAAAAAGTTAAATAAAATTGAAGAGAGGAACGGAGAAAAGTATTCTTATAATGAGTTAATAAAAAAGAAAGTCTATAAGTTGAGAGAGGAACTTTTAGAAAATGAAATATATAATAGCTTATGATATTTCTAAAAGTAAATATAGAAAAGAATTAAGTGATTATTTATTAAGTGAAAGATTTATAAGAATACAAAAATCAGTTTTTTTAGGTAATATTTCTTCAAATGAAGTAGATAGAATAATGAAAAATTGTAATGAATTTGTAGAAGATAAAAAAGATTCTATTTTTATTTGTCCTATTTGCATAGAAGATTTAGAAAAATCATTTTTTATAGGTATCACTTTTGATATGGAAGATTTAGACAAATTTAAAAATTTTATTTTTTATTGAGGTGGATTATGAAAATATTGGTAACCTATGACATAATAGACACAAAAATTAGAAATAGATTGATAGATGAATTATTTAATTTTGGTTTTGAAAGGTTGCAATATTCTATATTTTTAGGGGAAATAAATAGTAAAAAATTTAGAAAATTGGTAAATTCATCAGAAAAAATAATAAATAAAAAAGAAGATTCTTTGTATTTTTTCTCATTATGTGAGGAAGATTTTAAAAGAGGAATATTTTTAGGAAAAGCTATTAATAAAAAATATATAGATTGTGATATATTATATTTTTAAATGAAAGATTGAAAATGTAAAAAGATGTGGTATAATTGATTAAAAGATAATTTACGGAAAATTGATTTTTTCTAAAAAATTGATGTAACTATCTTAAAATACAAAAGAAAAATTTACGGAGAACCTTGGAAATTAAATAAAAAATAAGAGAAACAAAGGAAAGAAAGAGGAAAAAATGCCGTTTTATAGATAAGTTTTACGACAAATTTTTATTTATAAAACGGCTAATTATAAAAAAATAAAATAAAAAAT
>NZ_KK211416.1:468295-571914 GCF_000622245.1 Fusobacterium perfoetens ATCC 29250
TACTATTTGCTAATGTCATCGCTCCAACAAAACTATAAGATATTTCACTATTTTTAGCTAATAAAACAACATCTGAATTTAATCCAATTGGAGCATTAATATTATCTGTAATAGAAACTATTTTACATTCTTTTTCTTTAAAAAATCTAGTTATATTATAAGTAAATTTAGTGTACCTTGCATAACTTATTGCAATTAATTTATCTTCTTTTTTTACAGAAAGTAATTTTAGTGAAATATTTCCATTTTCATCTGATAATAAATAAACATTCTCCTTTATACCTTTCAATGTAAAATATAAATAAAAAGCTACACTATAAGAACTTCTTGAAGCACATATGTAAATATTTCCTTTTTTTTCTGATAAAATATCAATAGCTTTATTAAAATTATTATTTAACTCTTCTGTGTAAGTATTTAATAGAATATTAGTATTTGAATCAATAATATTTTTTAAAATATTTTTTTCTTCATTTTCTTTAATAAAATTTTTAATTTCTTTCATAGGAGTGATATTTTTTTTTAATAAATCACTAAGATTTTTCTGGAATTCAAAAAAACCATCAAATTCAATTTCTTTTACAAATCTACTTATAGTTGCTATACTAATTCCTGTTTTTTCACTTAATTCTTTAATTGAAAAAAAACCAACAATATTTAAATTTTCTTTTATATAATTCGCTAAAATTTTTTGATTTTTAGAAAGTTTATCATAATGATTATCAATTAATTTTAAAACATTCTTATTTTTTTCCATTTTTATCTCCATTAATTTAAATTTATATATTAATATTATACCATTTGAAACTAAAAGTCAACACTTTTTAAAAAATTTTTTTCATTTTTTATTTTTTATGAAAATAATTTTATCAAAATTATTTTTATAAAAATATATTGAATAACAAAAAAAGATTTTACCCAATCTCTTATTTAAATATTAATTTTTTCTATTTAAAGGATTTTACTTCTAAATTTCTATCAAAAAATAAAAAAACGAGAGATTTTAATACTATAAACATCATCTCGAATATCTAAGATTTTGAGTACAATACAAAAACCTCTCATTAATATTTATTTTTACTTTTTAACTTTATGTGATAAATCTAAACTTTTATCATATAAAAATATTTTTATTAATTAATAACTACTTTAATTCTAAAATTAATTCTATCTCTACCGGAATGTTCCATGGTAATGAACTTACTCCAATAGCAGATCTAGTTGGTAAACCTATTTCTTCTCCAAAAATTTCTTTCAATAATTTTGAAGCACCATCTATAACTTTAGGATGTTCATAAAAATTCTCTGCAGAGGCTACAAATCCTAAAATTTTTACAAAACTTTTTATTTTATTTAAATCTCCTAGTTCATGATGAAGATTAGATAAAATGTTTATTAAACAACGACGAGCAGCTTCTTGTCCTTCTTCTATAGTTAAATCTTTACCTAATTTTCCTACTATATTTTCATCTACTGAATTCCATGGAGCAGTTCCTGATACATAAACTAATTTATTTCCAAATTCTTTTGTTATACTATAAATTCCTCCTTTTGGTGTTGGATCTAATAATTTTATATTTAATTTTTTTAAATTTTCATATACATCCATTTTATTCACTCCTTAAATCATCTAAAAATATCTTTATTTCATTTTCTGAAAATTTTTTATTTATTAGTTTTTCTCTAAGAAAAATTAAATTCAATTTTTTTAAACTATCACTTGAGAAAATAATATCTTTTATAATTCCATTTGAAATTTTAAAAGATATTTTTAAAATACCTTCTTCATAAATAATTTCTTTTTCAAATATAAATTCAGGACAATTTTCTAAATTCCATTCTTCTTTTTTATATTCTCTATAATATTTTGGAAAAAAAATTTTTTTGTTATAATATTCTATATTAACATCTTCAGAAATTTTTTTCTTGTATTTTGTTATTAAAATCTCTTTCAATTCTTTTATATTAATACTTTTATTAAAATCTTTTAAATTTCCTACCCTACTTTTTATAGATGAAATTCCTTTAGAAATTAATTTAGAATATGAAGGTTTTAAAGAATTTACCAAATTATCTAAATCAACATTTACTAATAAAGTTCCATGTAAACACATTTTATTATTTATTTCATAAAATGCTTGACCTGATATTTTTTTATCTTTTATCAATATATCATTTCTTCCTGAAAAAAAACTATCTATATGTTTTTCTTTTAAGGATTCTATTAAAATTTCTTGATATTTTTGACTAATTTCTAAATCAGTATTATTAATAAATGTATAATTTAAATTTCCTAAATCTTGGTAAACTGCTCCTCCTCCTGACTTTCTTCTTAATAATTCTATATTTTTTTCCTTAAGAAAATTTAAATTACATTCTAAATATGGATTTTGATTTCTTCCAATTATAACACATGGAGAATTTATCCAAAGATATAAAATTTTTTCATTTCCTTTCAAATTCTCTAATAATTCTTCCTCAAGAGCAAGATTATAATAAGGATCATTTTCTTCAGAAATAATTATTCTATTCATAATAATGTATAAATCCTTTTTCAAATCCTAAAGAAGATTCCCATATTGCTTCTGATAATGTTGGATGAGGAAATACTAAATTTTTTATATCATTTATAGTTAATTTTTTCTTAATAGCCAAAGTTAATATAGAAATTAAAGATGAAGCTTCTGGTCCAACTATTGTTGCTCCTACTATTTCTTTACTTTCTTTATTGATTACAATTTTCACAAAACCTGTTGTTTCATTTTCAATTTTAGCCTTTCCATTTGCACTAAATGGAAACTTACTTTCTTTTATTTCAAAAGATGGTTTCATATTTTTTGTTATTCCTACAGTTGCAATCTCTGGTACAGTAAAAATTACACTTGGTATCAGTAACTCTTCTGATTTTTCACAATTATTTAAAATTCTATTTATTACAGAAATTCCTTGTGAATATGCTGCATGAGCAAGTTGAACTTTACCATTAACATCTCCAATTGCATATATTCCTTCTATATTTGTTTCAAAAAATTCATTTGTAATGATACCTTTTTTATTATATTTAATTCCTACTTCATCTAAATTCATCCTATCTAAAATAGGTTTTCTTCCTATAGAAACTAATACTTTATCTGCAACAGAAATATATTCTTTACCATTATTTCTATAAAAAACAACAGCTTTACCTTGTGTAGATTTTTCTATTCTTAATACTTCTGAAGAAGCTTTAATTACTACTTTTCTTTTTTCTAAAGAGGTTTTTATTATTTGCTTTGCTTCATCATCTATATTTGTTAAAATAGTTTCCCCAAATTCTAACATTTCCACCTTAGCTCCTAAAGCTGAATATATACTAGCAAATTCCATCCCTATAACTCCTGCACCTACTATTAATATAGAATCTGGCACTTGAAAGTTTTCTAAAACATCTTTACTATCTATACATACATCTTTATTAAACCACTCTGGTATAAAGCTTTCTGATCCTGTAGCAATTATAATAGTAGATGTCTTTATAGTATAAAGATTTTTATTATCTTCCACTTGAACTTCTTTATTATTCAATATCTTTCCAAATCCTTCAAGTAAAGTTACTTGATTAGATTGTAATAAAAATCTTATTCCTTCTTCATTTTCTTTACAAATTTTTTCTTTTCTTTCTTTTATTTTATCTATATCAAAAGAAAAGCTATTTACTTCAATTCCAAAAATATTACTTTCTTTTAATTTCGAATAAAAATTAGAGCTTTCAATAAATGTTTTTGTAGGAATACAACCATAATTAAGGCATGTTCCACCTAATTTAGATTTTTCAATAAGAACAACTTTTTTCCCTTTTTTAGCAGCATAAATTGCTGTTACATATCCTCCAGGCCCTCCTCCTATTATTACTATATCTGCCTTTAACTCTTTTTTATTTTTTTCTACAATTGTTTCTATAGATTCTGAATCTTCTATTTCTTTTTCTAAATATTCAAATAAAATATCACCTGCTTTTATTTCATCTCCTTCATTAATAAGAATTTTAGTTATTTTTCCATTAACTTCTGAAATAACAGGTCTATTTCCTTTTCCAGTTTCTATATTTAATAATACTTGTCCTTGAGAAATTACAGCATTTTCCTCTACCTCTATTACTCCTACTTTTGCTGTCTTTCCTCCCATTATTAAACCCATTCTTATTTCCAAAATAATCACCTCTTTTTAATATTATTCTAGAATAATTTCAGGTTTTTCTAATATAACATTATTTTTTAAAGAATCTCCTACTGGACACATTTTTTCTACTATTTTTACTAATTCTTCAATTTGAAATTTAGAAGCTGAACTTTTTATATGAAATTTAAAAGAAATTTTTTGAAATCCTGTTCTGACATTTGGATTACTAAATCCATCACTATCCATTTCTCCTACTGCTTCTATTTTTATATCTTCTAAAGGTATTCCATAAAAATCAGCAAATATAATAGCAGTTATAGTTTGACAGGCACTAAGACTACATAAAGCTAATTCAACTGGATTCATTCCTTCATTATTTCCTCCTTGATTTTCAGGTTCATCCAAAATAATTGAAAAATCTCTTGCAGTAGCTTTAACCTTTAATCCTTCTATTTTTTCAGCAAAAGCTTTATAAGTTTTTATTGCCATTTTTCTCAACTCCTAACATCCTCTTGTTAATGCTAAAGGATCTGTATCTCCTTCTTTAGTAACTATACATAAAGAAACTAAATTTTCTGTTTCAGAAACATTCCAAAATGAATGATTTGCTTCTTCAGGAACATAAACCCATGTTCCTGGTTCTAAATCATATATTTCTTCTTCAATTTGAAATTTTCCTTTTCCTTGAATGCATACAAACCAATGCACCCAAGGATGATGATTTTTAGCTGCTTTTCCTCCAGGAACTAAAGTAAAACATCTCATAACATGAGTAGGCCAAAATCTTTCTGGTCCAAAAACAACTCTCTTTGTTCCTCCTAACATGTGCATTCCTGCATCAATTTTAGGTAAATCTTCTATTTTTCCAGATAATACTACTTTTTCATTTTCTGCCATTTTTATTTCTCCTTTATCATCTTTTCTAAACATTCTAAGAAATTATCTATATCCTTTTTGTTATTATAATAATGAATTCCTAATCTTATTCTATCTTTTCCTTGAACCTTAGCTCTCATTTTATTCTTTCTTAATTTAGCTTCTGTTAATTCTAAAGATTCAGGAACCCTAATTGATACTAATCCAGATCTATATTTTCTATCGTGAGGATATGCTATAGAAACTCCTGAAATATTTTCTATTTTTTCATATAAATAGTCTGTTAAATCTAATATATAATTCTCTATATCCTTTCCACCTAAATAAAGATATCTTTTTACAGTTTCATAAAGTCCATATAATCCCACTGCTGGAAGACCTCCATTTTCAAAACGATATGCTCCTTTATTTACAATAAGATCAAATGGTTCTCCATTTATTCTATCTTCTACATTTGCCCATCCCATTTCATTTTGTGATAATTTATTTATAAAATTTTTATCAATAAAAGCAAATCCTATTCCTTGAATACTTTGAAGCCACTTATAAGAAGATGTTGTTAAAAAATCTATTTTCATATCTTTTACATTTAAATACATTGCTCCACATGCTTGAGTTGCGTCAACAGCAAAAGCTATTTCATTTTTTCTACAAAACTCTCCTATAGTTTTTAAATCATGTTTATATCCTGTTCCACTATCAACATAACAAACAGTAATTGCTTTTGTTTTTTCATCTACTAATTCAAAAATTTTTTCTGCTGGAATTTGACCATTTATACTCTTTACAACTTTTACATTTATTCCTATTTTTTTCTCTAAATTTAGCCAAACATAAGTCATTGCTGGAAAAGCTGTATCATATATGATAACATTATCACCTTTTTTTAATTCTAAACCATTAGTAAAAATATTAAATAATGTTGATGAGTTTTGTCCAAAAGCTATTTCTTCTTTTGACTCTGCCCCTATCATTTTTACTATATCTTCTCTAACATCATCTGCATATTCCCATTGAATATGATAATCATCGATATCAAGACTATGATCAACTCTAGTTTGTAAATAAGAGCACATCATGTTACATGCATATTGAGGAATAAGCCCCATTGTTGCTGTATCTAAATATGTATAATTATTTAAAATTGGATAATTCCAACGTTCTCTTTCAAATTTATTTTCCATTTTTTCTCCTTATTTTACTCTTTTGAAGTTAAATCTTTATGTATCCAATCTTTTCCTTCTACTAATTTTGAAACCATCATAGAAGCAATAGTGTCTCCAGTAGCATTTATACATGTTCCAGGTGGGTCTACTAAAAATCCTATTGTAGCTATAATTGGAAACGCTTCTGCAGGGAATCCATAAAGACTTACTATTAACATTTCACCTATTAATCCACCACCAGGAACTCCTGACATAACTACACCTGACATAACTGCTATAACCATTGCAGAAACGAATGTTCCTACTCCTGTAAAAGATTTTCCAAATATTCCAAATAAAAATGCTATTTTTAATAAAGTTGAAAATACTGTACCATCCATATGCATTGTTGCTCCAAGAGGTAAAACAATTTCTCTAATATCTTTAGGTACTCCTATATTTTTAGCAGCTTCTAAATTTACAGGTAAAGTAGCAACAGAACTTTGAGTTGCTATAGAAGTAGCAGTTGGAGGTAATATATATTTCCACATTCTTCTAACTCCTTCTTTTCCTGCAGACCAGTAAGCATATATAGGAAAGAATATAACAAAGTATAAGAAACATGCTGGGTAATATATTAACATTGCATGTCCATATGCTCCTAATAAATTTGGTCCAAATTCTCCTACAAGATTTGCAAAATATGCTCCTAATCCTATTGGTGCATATAGCATAATAATATTAACTATTTTCATCATTACTTCTGCTAAATTATTTATAACTTTACCTAAAGGACTCTCTTTTCCTCCACAAACACTTATACAGAAACCAAACAATATAGAAAATAATATTAATGGTAACATATTTTGACGAGATAATAATCCAGAAAAATCATTTACTGTTAAAGCTTTAATAATAGCTGATGATAAACTTATTTTTTCAATAGAAGCTGCACTTTCTAAAGTAATATTTACACCTGCTGCTGGTGGAAATAAAGTAACTAACACTATTATTAAGACACCTGCTATAATTCCTGTTATTGTAAATACTCCTATTAAGCTTGATAAAATTTTTCCTAAACGTTTCATATCTAACATATTTCCTATAGCACTAGCTATTGTTGAAAATACTAAAGGAACTATTGCTGTAAACATTAAATTTAAAAATATTTCACCAAAAGGTTTTAAAACAGTTGCTCTTTCTCCCATAACGATTCCTATTATAGAACCTATTATAATTGAAGAAATTAATAATATAGGAAACTTATAACTTGCCCATACACTTTTTTTACTTTCTGTGTTACTCATAATTAAATCCTCCTTGTTTTAGAATATATCTTCCGGATAAATATATTTTTTTATTTTTTTAGTACATATAAATTATACAAGCAAAACAAATGCCATTCTTTCAAATATATTTTAAAACCTTTATATTTAAAGAATTAGGAGTTTTTATTAAAAATGCTTTTTATAAAAAATATTTTATTTTTCTTTAATTGAATTCTTTTTATTATAAATAATTTAATTTACAATAATTATATTGTATTCATTATTTATAAAATATACACTATTTTTCTTTTAAATATTCATTTAAAAAATTTTTCCCTTCCATAGTTATTGTATTTCCTATCTTTCCTCTTTTTATTTCTATAAATTTTTTTAAATTTAATATTTCTAAAATTTTTCTTATTTCATAAAATGAAAGATTTAAGTGGCTATTTTTGGCCAATATATATATTTTTTCTCGACCAATAAATATTTTTTTCTCATTATATTCTTTTATTTTTTCTAAAACAAAAATTTCTTTATCATTTAGTTTTTCTTCCTCTATTCTCATAAAATTTTCTTTTTCTATATTTAATATTTTATTTTTTTCTTTAAAGAAATTTGATGGTAAATCTTCTATTTCTATAGTTTTTTTATCCAAAAAGAAAAAATAATCTATATAATTCCTTAATTCCCTAATATTTCCTCTCCAATAATAAGAATACAATGCTTTTTTTACTTCTGAACTTAAATATAGTTTTTTCTTATTTTCTTCTGAAAAAGCTTCTATTAAAGGAAAAATATCCTCTGGTCTTTCACGCAAAGGAGGAATATTTATTTGTAAAGTACTTAGTCTATAATATAAATCTTCCCTAAACTCTCCTCTTAACATCATTTCTTCCAAATCCCTGTTAGTTGCTGCTATTATTCTTACATCTATTGATATTAATTTAGTATCCCCTAACCTCATAAATTCTTTTTCTTGAATAACTCTTAATAATTTTAATTGTAATAAAGGAGTCATTCCCTCTATTTCATCTAAAAATAATGTTCCGTTATGAGCAAATTCAAAGAATCCCATTTTTCCTCCTCTTTTTGCTCCTGTAAAAGCCCCATCGACATATCCAAATAATTCACTTTCTAATAAATTTTCAGGTAATGCACCACAGTTTAAAGCAATAAATGGAAAATTTTTTCTTTCAGAAGAATTATGTATAGACTGTGCAAATAACTCTTTTCCTGTTCCACTTTCTCCTGTTATTAAAATAGGAGATTTTGTTTTAGACATTTTTTCAGCCATTTTTTTTATATTAATCATTTTATTACTTATTCCTATGATATCTGAAAACGTATATTTCGCTACATGCCCTTTATTTAATAATTGATTACGAACTTTTTGCTGTTTTTCTTCTTCTTCTTTAAAATATTGTAAAATAGTTAAAAACCCCTTATTTTTTTGATTATAATTAATAGGATAGATACTTATAGTTATTAAATTATCATCAATTTTAATCAATTTTGAATCTACTTTTTTTAATCCATTTTTAAATTCATCAAAAGGTAAAAAAGGAAAAAGTTCTTCTGCTTTCTCTCCTATTTTTAAAGATAAATCTTGTTTTAAAATCCCTTCTGCTTTCTTATTCGAAATAAAAATCTTTCCCTCTTCATTAACACCTAAAACCCCAATTTCTAAAATATCAATAATATTTTGAAAACCTAATTCTAATTGTAAACTTCTTCCAAATAATTCATCAAAATTATAACTATTTGATGTAATGGAAGATAAATGTTTTTTCCATCTTTGACTTTCCCAAAGATTATACATTTTTAATTTTAAAGCAATTTCAACTAATGTACCGTTATCTACCTCACGTTGTCCTATATTAATTATATTTTCTATTCCTGAAGGAACAAACCTCTCTTCATCTGGAGTTATTGCATATTTTATATCTTTATCTTTTATCTCTTTAAGATTTGCTCCTGGGTAAAACGGAATATAATTAAATTGGTTTAGACCTAATTGAATTAAACTAGTTATAGCCTCTTGTGCCATTTCTTTATTTAAATTTACTAATAAAACATTTTCTTTTTTGGGGATATTTTTTAGTTTTTCAAGATTTTTCTTAGAAAAGGTTACATGCAAAATTACAACAGGTATTTCCTTAGCTATATCTTTATAAAAAGAAGGTAATTTTTCTAAGGCGTCTGTAGTTATACAAAATAAGTCAGCACTTACCTTTAAATTTTCTATATTAGCAACTATTTCCGAATAAACTTCTACCTTATTTTCTAATAAAAATTTTAAATGATTAGCATGAAAAGTTCCTGCTCTTTTATCACAAGTTATTACAACAATTTTCTTCATTTTAACTCCTATTATTTCTTTATAAAATTTTTATAATATAATTATAGGATATTTTTTATATTTTTCAATCTAAAATAATATTAAATTAAAATAAGAATAAAAATTTAAATCATAATTTTCTTTAAATATAAAAAGACATGTAATATTATTACACGTCTTTTTATATTGTCTCTAAAATTAACTACTTATACTTTAAAGTATTTTATTTTTTTATATTATTTAATAATTTATAGCTATTTATATTTTAATTCATAATATTTTTCACTTTCTCATTTAATTTTGAATAAATATTTTCAACAAACCATTTTTCAATTGATTTCTTTGAAATATCTTCTACATCTATCCACATTAAACCACTATTTTCATCTGGTTTTATAGAAAGCTTTTCATTTATATGTCCTTCTAATAAAAATGTTAAGTTTAAGTGAAGATGAGAGGATACATATTTTCCCTTTTTTACATGTCCATTTACAGTAAGTATTTCTAAAGAAAAAATATCTTCTAATAAAAATTTAATATTTGTAATTCCACTTTCTTCTTTTATTTCTTTTAATACCACTCTTTTCAAATCACTATCTCCATCTACATGCCCACCAAGCCAAGCTCAAGAATTATATATATTATGATAGCACATTAATACTTTTTTTCTATTTGGACTTATTATCCAAGCTGATACAGTAAAATGACATTTTTTATTATCTCTTGTTAAAATATCTTTTTCATTTTTTAGTATTTCAAGAATAAGTTCTTTATCTTTTTCTTCTTGCTCATTAAAAGGTATATACCTTTCAATATCTTTTCTCAATTTTTCCATATTTTTCCTCAAAATTTTATTTTTTATAAAAATTTATATTTTAATCTGTGTATTTTAGATACTCTTCTAAAGATTTTATAATATGGTCATTAAAAAAATCATAAGCTTCACTATAGTCTAAATAATAACTTTTATCCAATATTTGATAGTATTCTAATCTATCAATAGCTAATATTGTTATTGGAGGATAACCTAATTTTAGAAGTTCCAAATTGGTTAAAAGCCTAGAAGTTCTCCCATTTCCATCAATAAAAGGATGTATATTTATAAATCTACAAGTTAATTCTATTATTCTATTTATTGTTGGAGTATCTTCTCTATACCATTTTAAAAGTTCAAACATCTGTTCTGACACTAAATAATGAGGTGTTACCGGATGTGTAGCTCCTCCAATTTCTATATCAGTAGTTCTATATCTTCCTGCATTCATCCTATCTATTCCATCAAGCATTATAGAATGAATTGACTTTATATCATATTCTGATAATTTTTCATTTTTTAAAGTTTCTATATAACCAAGTGCTTCTGCATGATTTTTTACTTCCAAATGTTCTCTTAAAGTTTTTTTAACAACAGTAATTCCTGTTTCTATTATTACCCTTGTTTCTATCTCACTAAGAGTATTTCCTTCAATAGCATTTGAATTATAAGTATTTTTTATTATATAATTCTCTTTTATTCTTTTTAATATACTTTGAGAAAGTGGTCTTTTATTATCTAATTCATTTTTCAAGTTTTTTATTCTTTCTAATTTAGTCATTTTTTATTTCCACTTTCCTTTTATTTTAATACCCTATTATAACTTGTAAGTTTAATATTTTTATTAGTATTATATCATATTTTAATAAAATTCTTTATTTTATTCTATAACTTACACTTCTACCCTTCTTTGTCTTTTCTACTATATCTAAATCTTGCAATCAACAATGAGATTTTCTACAAATTTTATATTTCTTCAATCCTAACACTATATTATCTATTCTAACACTATTATATCATATATTAACAGTGTTAGTATTTTTTATAATTGTAATTTTTCATTTATTCTCTATATTATTTTTTTAAATTTTACTATATTATCTAAATTTAAACATCTAAATCTTCCATCATTTCTTCAAAATTATTAAAAGTTTTACTTAAATTTTTTCCTTTTTTTACATCTTCTATAGCCTCTATAGTTTCTTTATTAGGATTTAATGCTAAATCAAAAGGTACTCTTTGTTCTCTAATTACAGCTTTCATAAAAAGATTTATTATTACAGACATATCCATTCCTAATTTTTCACAGATAGAATTAAATTCTTTTTTAACTTCTTCATCAGTTTTTATTATTAAATCAACTTGTACCATAGAATCACTCTCCTACAATTCAGTAATAATATTATAATACTTTATACAATATTATTTTAAAGTTTTTATCTTTATATTTTAAATATAAAAAGCTTGAGAAAATCTCAAGCTTTTTTATAAAGTCTATATTAAAATATTAATTTTTTTAGAATTCATATCTAAATCCTAAATTCCCTTGTCAATTTGTTTGTATCTCTGTACTTCCTATTCTTTCAAAGTCTACATATAGATTTAGATTTTCTAGTACTCTATAGTTTGCTCCTATTCCATATTCTATCCAACTATCTCCTAAATCTTCTGTAAATATTTTTCCATTTATTGTTGTATCTAATTCTCTAGCAAATTCTTTTACTCTAGCTACTCTTACATATACATTTCAAAATTATTCCTATTCTTCCTAAACTCATTCCAAATGTATTATAATTTCCTTTAGAATTTATTCCACTTAAGCTTGTTACACTAAACTTTACAAAGAGCGAAAACAGACCATGAAACAGACTGATTTTTTGTGAATGGGATTGGACAAGAAATCAGGCTGGTTCAGAGAATGCCAACACACAAAATGCACCATTCATCTTGACCGTTGATTGACTTGGCTAACTTTGTTATATGCCACATTCATAGATAAACATTTTGCACTGATCATTAACAGCGGGTTCTTTCTGATAATTAGAATAGACAGATATGTTCTTAAAGCCACACCTCCGCAGATATTCATCCATCTCTCCGTATTGGTACAGATGTGTCTGAAAATCCATGGTTTCTCTTTGCAGCAATTCTGCTCCATGATAGAGTTCGTAAATAGACGGAGAAAACTGCGTCTGGCTTTTTTCGTCATAATGGTTTTTCCCTTTCAGGATCAAGTCATATCCCTCTTTTGTTTTCACCGAAACATTTACTTTGTAGTTACTTTCCTCTTCACATCGGTCAAAGATGGTATCAACTGCAAACACAAATTTCCCGCCAGGAGCCAACAGTCCTTTCATCTTCTGCAAAATTCCTTGACACATCTTCATGTCTGTAAACAGTGAAATGGAACCAGAGGGAATAAAAATATAATCAAACTGTTCCTGTACAACATAATCGATGATGTCCACCTGTATCACTTTTGCATCTGGCACTTTCTGCTTTAATTTCGCTAACATTTCTCCTGACAAATCCATCCCACTGATGTCAAAGCCACGCTCTAAAAACGGAACAAAAAAACGTCCACTGCCACACAGAGGTTCCAATATTTTCTTTCCATTTTCTGCATAGGAAAGATAAAAATCTAATTCATCCTGTGGTGCTTGTTCGTGTAAGATTTCATACATTTCAGTACACAAGCTACCATAATAGTTTTGTTTTAATTCTCCTTCTAAAAATCCAAAAATATATTCTCCCACAATAAAAAATCTCCTTTATTATATTATTACTTATTATATCATTATTTTATAAAAAAGTAATATATATTAAAAATAAATTTTCTATTTAAAGAATGAATTTGACTTTTTTATTGTTTTAATGGGACTATCGTATTCCTAAATAGCTCCTATAGTAAAAATGCTGAAAATAAATTTTTCTTTTTGGTATTTTGTCTTTTAAATAAAAAAGCCCTGTAAATACAGGGCTTTTGATGTTCTTCGTTAAAAGAATTACTTTTCTGCGTAAACAGAAACTTGTTTCTTATCTCTTCCTAATCTTTCGAATTTTACATATCCGTCGATTAATGCAAATAATGTATGGTCTTTACCTTCTCCCATATTTGCACCTGCGTGGAATTGATTTCCTCTTTGTCTAACTATAATGTTTCCAGCTTTAACAGCTTCTCCATCATATTTTTTAACTCCAAGGTATTTAGGATTAGAATCTCTTCCGTTTTTAACAGAACCTTGTCCTTTTTTATGTGCAAATAATTGTATATTTAATGTAAATAACATCTAATTTTCCTCCTTCTCTACAAGCTTTATATTTTTAGGATATTCTTTGGCTAGTCCTCTAAGGATTACTACCATGCTTTCTAAAAGAGTATGCACTTCTCTTTCTTTTCCTTTTAAATTCATACCGTCAAGGTCGACACATATGAAACCATCAGAATTTATTTCAAATCTTGGATAAATATCTAATACATCTTGAAATCCAGCAAGAGGCATTTGTAATGCAGTAGATAAAGCTGCACAAACTATATCATATCCATATTCTTCATATTCTGAATGTCCAGTAGCTTGATATTTTACTATGCTACCTTTTTTTCTAATAACTTCAATCTTTGTCATAATTTAATTATGCATTGATTGCTGTAACTTTAATTTCAGTGAAAAGTTGTCTATGACCTTTTTTTCTGTGGTTTCCTGTTTTTGGCTTGTATTTGAAGTTAATAACTTTTGCACCTTTTCCTTGGTTTAAAACTTCCACTAGAACTTTTGCTCCTTCAACTACTGGAGTTCCAACTTTAACGTCATCTCCATTAGCTACTAATAGAACATCTGTTAATTCTACTGTTTGATTAACTTCAGCATTAAGCTTCTCAACTCTTAAAACATCACCTTCTGCAACTTTGTACTGTTTACCACCAGTTTTTATAACTGCGTACATATAAGCACCTCCAAAAGTATATATTTGTCGCTAGTTTAGGTTGCTGAATACCTTTCCTATGCGTACTTGATTAGTATATCATTTTTTCTTATAAAAATCAATAGTTTTTTTATTTTATTATATAGTTTTTATTTCTCAATTCCTTTTCAATATAATCTAAATCTTTTTCAGAAGAAGCTCTTATAGTATGAAAATGATTTCCAGAAGTCAAATTTTTTAAAGGTTTAGAAGCTCCCTCTTCTATTTTTTTTAAAAATTCTTTTACATCTTTTCTTGATTTTATATTTAATTCAGCCTTTAAATTTCCATAAACTTCATGATTTATAAATACATCTATGACTTCTCCACCTAAATCTACAATTAAATTTAACTCATCTTCTATATTTTCGTCATTGTGAGAAACTTCCACAACTTTTTCAAAATATACAGGCTCTTGTAACAAATATCCTCTTGCAGTAGAAATTATATCATGTCCTTTGGCTCTTAAAAGGGCTATATCTTGAACAATTACCTGTCTACTAACTGAAAAAGTTTCTGAAAAAAAACCACCTGATGTAGGTTTAGAATTTTTCTTTAAAGTTTCTAATATTTTTTCTCTTCTTTCTTCTCCTAACATTTTTCCCTCTTTTAAACTATATTAATATCTTAAATATCTATCATTTCTTTCTCTTATATAGTCATTATTTATTACAAAATTTATTTCTGACAAGAATTTTTCCTTATCTTCTGGGAAATCTCCTTTAAGTCCTAAATAGTTAGAAGCATGGTTTGACCTAAATATAACTTTTTTTCCTTCTGGTATATTTATATTTTCTATCATCATTCTTATTTCTTTTAGAATATCTTCACCTTTTGCTTCTCTAAATTCTCCTCTTAGAACTCTATCATAAATCTCTGTTCCATCATGAACAACTAAGCATAAAACACTTAAATAATCTGGAACAATTTTATTTACAACTTCTGCTGTTTTTAAAGCATGATTAGTATAATCTCTATCTCCTAAAACCCCAGCTATAACTGTCATAGATAACATAAATCCAGCTTCTTTTGCTTTTAAAGAAGCCTCAACTATTTTTTCAGAAGTTACACCTTTCTTTATCTCTTTTAAAACTTCATTATCTCCACTTTCTAAACCTATATATACAAGAGAAACTCCCTTTTCTCTAATTGCTTTTAATTCCTCTGGAGTTTTAAATAATATAGATTTTGGACTAGCATATAAAGATATTCTTTCTCTTTCTGGAAATTTTTCATTTATATAATCTAGTATCTCAAGTAATCTTGGTGTAGGAATAATTAAAGCATCTCCATCAGCTAAAAATATTTTTTCTGCATATCTAATTTCTTTTCTAAATATATCTATCTCTTCTTTTATTTGCTCAAATGGTTTTATAGTAAACTTTTTTCCTTTATACATTTTACAAAAAGTACATTTATTATGTGAACATCCTAAAGTAATTTGTAAAATCAGACTATAAGCTTCGCTTGGAGGCCTATATAAAGGATAATCATATATATCATCTATTGTTCTCATTTTTCCTCCTAAATTTATCTACAATATTTGAAAATTATACCATATTTAACTATTTTTTTCAATTTTACTATTTAGTATATTTCTATATATTTAGTAAAAATTTTATAATCTTTAGCATTTTCTTTTAATAAATTAAAAACAAGTTTTTTATAATTTTCAATTTGTTCCTCTTCATATCCACCTGTTTTATAATCTACAATTAAAATTTCTTTTTTATTTTTATCTATCATAATTCTATCTATTCTATAAAGCTTCTTATCTTCCTCAGAATAAATAGAATATTCATTATATATAATATCCCACTTCTTAGAAAAAATTTCTTTATTTTCCTCAATAATTCTTTTTATCCTAGAAAATGAAAGTATCTCTTTTTCCAATCTCTCTCTTTCAAATATAGTTCCATATTTTGATATAACTTTTTCTCTAGACTTTAATATTTCTTCTTCATCTCCATAATATATATTTTCTAGAAAAGAATGGATTACATTTCCTATATTTCTTTTTTCCTCTATTTCTAGACTGTATCTATAAATATCCTCTTTAATTTTTTGAGAATTTTTAGAAAGACTCTCTTCTAAATATCTATTCTCACTAAAATCAATTATAATATTTTCATCTTTAGAAGTTTTTTCTATATTTTCTTTTTTACTTTCAAAAGGTTTTATTACTCCTTGAATATAAATTTTATTTTCTGAGGTTACATATTCGTTTAATACATTAGTTCCAACTCTATCTTTTATAAATTTATTTACTAAAATTATAAGATTACTTTTTGGACGAGTAAGAGCCACATATAAATTATTTATCTCCTCTTCTTCCTCTTTTTTATCTTTAATCTCTTTAAAATCACTTATATTATCTAATTTTGATAAAATTTCTTCATAAGACGAGTCTATAATAAGATATTCTTCTATTCCACTATAATCCTTATTAAATTTTAAATTAAAATTAAATCCTTTATCAGACTTTTTACTTTCATCAGAATAGATATAAATTACAGTATCAAATTCCAACCCCTTTGATTTGTGGATTGTCATTAGATTAACACCATTCACATTCTTTGAAGTTATTTGTTGATATTTTTCATTAGAATAATTATTATTTACTTCATAAAGAAAATCTTCTACAGAATTAAATTCCTTAACAATTTCTACAAACTTATAGATATTTTTTATATCGTTTTCTTTTTTGTAAATATCAACAATGGAAAAAGTTTTTATACACTCTATTATAAAATTATCCAAAGATAAATTTTCATTATAGACTTCATATAAGTAAATTATTTTAGTTATTACTTTTTTTTCTTCAATATACTCTTCTAAAGATAATATTTTTTCTAAAGTTTCCTTTATATTTTCATCTGTTTGAAAACTGATATCAATTACTTTTTCTAAAAAATCATCTCCTACAAAAATAATATCATCTCTTAAAAATTCTAAAAGATAAAATATATTATTTTTATAAAAATATTTTAAAAGTTTTAATATAGGGACTACACATCTATGTTCAAATATACTTTTTCTAGTTTCTAAGAAATAAGGAATTTTATTATCATTTAATAAATTGGCTACATCTATCAAAGTTTTATTTTTTCTAGCTAGTATTCCTACCCCTCTATAATCTCCTTTAAATTCATCATTTAAAGTTTTTAAAATCTCTTCTAAATATAGATTTTTTTCTACATTTTCACCTTTTTTAGATTTTTCACCTATACAGTTTACTATTTTTATTAATCCCTCTTCATCTTTTTTACTACTATTAATATTTGAAAAATCCCAAGTAACATTTGCTTTTTCTGAAACATTTGTAAAAAATTCATTGGTAAAATTTACTATATTTTTTTCACTTCTAAAAGAAGTTTCTAAAGTTTCAACCTCTCCATTTAAAATATTTGGAAGTTCTGTAAAAAGATTTTTTTCTCCTCCACGCCAGCCATAAATACTTTGTTTTTCATCACCAACACAAATTATATTTTCTGCACTGTAGAAAAAACTCTCCAACATTTTCCATTGACTTATACTTGTATCTTGAAACTCATCTATAAATATAGAAGTACATTTACTATCAATTATCTCCTGCATATATGGAGTGATTTTTCCATCTTCTATAAGGTTAAGATTTTTATCTTCCATATAAATCATCAAATAATCTTTTATATCATCTTGAGTGAATTTCTTTTCTTTTAACTTAAATTCATCATATAGAGAATACATAGTATCTAAAAAACTTAAAACTCTATTTTCATATGGAATTACTTTTTCTGTAAATATTTTTTTAGCTAACTCTCTATCAAATTCTTCTTTTAACTCTACAAGATTTTCTATAATCTCTGTTACTCTTTCATCTTTACTTTTTCTTATTTTACTACCATTATAAAAATTTTTACCAAATATCTCTTTCCAATTTTTTTCTATATACTCAAATTTTTCATCACTATTTTCCAATTTTATATAATTTTGATAAATAGTATTTACATAACTTCCAATAGGTTCACTATCTTTATTTTTATAAGTCATAAAATCTTTTACTAATTCTTCAGATTCTGATAAGATTTCTACAAATTTATCATTGGAATAATCATATCCCTCTCTCTTTAAAAAGTTTCCTTTTTTTACAAAAATATATTTCCATCTATCTCTTATAATATCTCTCAAGACTTCAATATATTTATTTATGTCCCTTTCTACTTTCAGAGCAAAGAAATCTTTAAACTCTTCAAACAGTTCCTCATCAGCAGAAATTTTTTCAAAACATTTTTTTAATATCTCTAAATTTTCATTTTCATCTATAATTTCATAGGATATTATCCCTTTCATTGGAGCTATAACACTTTTAAAAATAAGAATTTTAAAAGCATCTAAAGTAAAAATCTTTAAATTTTCTTTATTGTATAAAACCTCTTTATAAATTTTTTCAATTTTAGATTTTTCTATTTCAAGATTTGGATATAAATTTATAATATTCTTTTTTAATTCTATTCCATCTTTAGTTTCAAAAGTTAAATCTCTTAAAAACTCCAATATTCTATCTTCTAATTCTCCAGTTGCTTTATTTGTAAAAGTCATAACTATAATATCTGAAAATTTTTCTCCTTTTAATAGAGAAACCACATATTCTAAAGCAAGTCTATAAGTTTTTCCTGTTCCAGCACTAGCTTTTAAAATTTTTCTAGACATTATATCACATCCCTTCTACATATATTTAAAAAGCTACAATTTCTACATTCAGAAACTTTTTCAGCTCTTAAATAAGTTTTTTCCTCTATAAAATTATTTAAGATTTCATTTAATTTTTCCTTTGTAACTAAACTTTCTTCAATCTCTTTCATCTCTTCTTTTATAACATTATAGATTATCTTTTTAGCTACATTAGAATCTCCATAGAGCATAAGAGAATAAATATCAAGCTGCCCATCTGCTGTTCCACCTGTTTTATAATCTATTATATATTTTTCCTCTTGGCAATCTACAACTAAGTCTATTCTTCCTTTCAAAACTATGTCTGGTTTTGTTTTATCATCTTCATTATAATCACTAAAATAAACTCTCCCTTTTTCACTAAAGAAAGTATTTATTTTTTTGTCAGAAAATTCTTTTTCTATTTTTTTATAAAAAGTTTTTACCCCATTTTTTATTGTAGGTATCATTATCTTTTGAAAATATAAGTCCATATAAACAGGTATTTTCATTGTATTTTTTTCTAATTCTTGAGATAATATTCTATCTAATAAACTTTCATCTATAGAAAAATCTCTTTTTTTGATAATATTATAATAAGTTTTATCAACTATCTCTTCAAATATTTTGTGGACTATATTTCCTAAAAGTGCAAAGGAACTTCCAAACTCATCTTCTACATCTTCATAAATTCCAACTACTTTTTCTAAAAAATATCTATATTGGCATTTTTCAAGTTGTAAAGCATCATAAGTCCCAAAAGTCATTTTTCCATCTTCATTTATTAATCTTGAAAAATCTTTTTTCATTTGATAGTTATTGCTTATTATATTAAAATCTTTTTCTCTAAAGAAATATTCCTCTATAATATTATTTATAGTTTCTTTATTAAGTTTATTTTCCTCTATTGTTATGCCACATTCTAAAATTATCTCTTCTAAAAATGAAGATTTATCAATTTTACTATCACTATCTTTTTTATAGAAAATTATATTTTTATCAGCATTTAATATTCCTTGTAAAAATCTATATTTTAATATATTTATTTTTTCCTCTTCAGTTATAAACCCCATTTGATTAAGTTGTCTATCTGTAAAAATTTGATGTTTATCTTTTATTTTAGGAATAAAATTATTATTTATATCTATAAAATAAGCTTCTCCTCTAAAATTTAATCTTGATTCTTGAATATCTCTTATTATTCCTTTTATCTCAATAGTTTTTTCTTTATCTACAGATTCTAACTCAATCCCTTCCATATATTTTCCAAGTAAAATATATAGATATTTTCCAATCTCTTTATTAAAAATCTCTTTAAATCCATTTTTTCCAAATAAAAGCTCACTACTTTTTATATTAAAAATAACCTCATGGAATTTTTCGAAAAAGTCTGTATATATATTTTCAATTAAATTTTCAAATCCAATCTCTTTAAAATAATTATAAAATTCATCAACTGTTTTAAATTTTTCTATTTTTTCCAAATCTTTCTTTATTTCTCTAAAGATTTTTTCTATTTTAATTTTTCTATCTTCACTAAAAATTTCTGTTTTTTCAAATATAATTTCATCTAAATATTTATATTCTCTATTAAAAATTTCAAAAAAATCTCTTTTTGCTTTCAAATCTATTCCATAAATTTTATTAAATATTTTATTATCTAAAGCTTTTCTTAAAATTTCTACTTTTATCCCTTTTCTTTTTTTAGGTTCTATTGAAAAAAGTAAATCACTTTGTATTTTTAAGAATTTATAAAATTCTGTTTCCTCTAATTTTTTTAATTTTCCTGTATAAAAATATTTTGGTAAAAGTTTAGAAAAAGTGTTGCCATCTACATTAGGAGTATATATATAACCTATTTTTTCTTTTTCATTTAAAAGAGTTAGTAAATTCAATATTTCCTCTATATCTTCATTTATTTGATAAACTTTTATATTTTCTTTATTTAAAAATATATTTTTATTTATTCCAAGTTTATTAAATTTTAATTCTTTTTCATTATATATTTTTGAATTTCCTTGAATTACAATTTCTATTTCTAAAAAGCTATCTATTTTTTCTAAAACCTTTTTTATTATAGGAGTAAAATATGGTATATCTATAAAAATTATCTTCTTAAATTTTTTTAAAAAATTTTCATTAAAATTTTCTAAATCTATTATCCAATCACTTGGAATAAAATTATTTTTATTTAAAAATTTATCATATTCTTTTTTCATTTTTTGAAATTTTTCTATTTTATCAATTTGCCAATCTTTTAGTAAAGAAGTGTCTATAGTTTGTATAAGATTTATATTTAACTCTTTATAATATTTAAAAAATAAGTCTGCAATGTCAATAATATCATAATAATTATTTATATTAAATTCCTCTTTTAAAGAAGTAGAGATATTCTTATACAAAGTAAGAGGTCTTTTAGCTTCTGTTAATATTATTTTATTAGTTGTAAAAATATTTTTTTGAAATTCTTCTAAAGTTAAAAATGTTCCCTCTTTTTCTAATATATTTTTTTCTCTATTTCTTAAAAAATAATTTTTTAAAAAATAATCATTAAAAACTAAAAGAGTCGTTTCTTTATTCTCTATATTTTTTATATAATCTTCCTTAAAATTAATATATTCAAACCTCATACTTCCTCCATATTAATAAAGCTGGTCTTTCAAAGACCAGCTTCTATTATTTTTTCTTTTCAATTTCTAATATTATATTTTTATCTGGTAAAAAAGCTTCTCTATGTTTACTAGTTCCTTCGAATATAACGCCCTCTTTCATCAATATTCTATTGCTTATAATTTCTCCTTGAACCACACATTCATCTACAAGCTCAATATAGTCAGCCTCTAAATGTCCTGTATATTTTCCCTGAACAGTTATTTTTCTTGCAATTATACTTCCATCACAAATACTAGTTTTTCCAATAACAACTTCAGAATTACAATAAATTTTTCCAGAAATTTTTCCTGCTATCTGAAGATTTCCTGCTATTTTTAAATCTCCTTTTATTTCACTACCAAATGCAATATTTGTTATCTCTTTTCCTGAAAAATCTGTAGTTGTTGTCTTATCATTTCTACTAAAGACTGCCATTTTACCCCCTTCTCTTTTTCAAAAAGATTATTATACTTATCTATATTCCATTCTGTAAAATTTATTGGGTCCATTCTTTTTCCCAAATAATGAATCTCATAATGAAGATGTGGTCCTGTTGACCTTCCTGTACTACCTACCTCTCCTATTTTTTGACCTTTTTTCACTATTTCCCCAACTTTAACATCTATTTTACTCATATGAGCATAATAAGTTTTAAATCCATAACTATGAGCTACAATAACTAAATTTCCAAAACCACCTGAATTATATCCTGCAAATTCTATAATTCCATCAGCAGTAGTAACAATTTTAGTTCCTTTAGTTCCTTTAAAATCCAAACCATAATGATATAATTTTTTTTCTAATACTGGATGGTCTCTTGTTCCAAATAAACTTGAATAACCTTTAAATGGTTCTAGTGGTTGTCCACTAGGAACAACTTCTAATAAAAATCTTCTTTCTAGCACACTCATTTTAGCTAAATCTAATTTTTCCGTTTCTGTTAATTGTTCTGGAAGTCCTATATCTTCTCCCATTAATTTTTCAATTTCATCTATTTTTGAAGTGATATTTTCTAATTCTACTTCTTTTTCTGTTATTTTTTTATTTGCTTCCTCTAACTGTACAAGATATTCTTTTTTATTATCCTCTATTTTATCAACTAATTTTTCATTTTCTACTCTATAAAAACTATATAAATTAACTTTATGATTAAGTATTAACACCACAGTTATCAATGCTGCTATACTAAAAGTAAATAATATCCCTATAACCAATAAATATTTTTTTACTATTTTATCAAAAGAATAACATTTCATCCCTTTTAAATCTGTTATTGTAACATAATATCTATTTTTCAAAATAGCCTCCAATTTTTTCTGAATAATAAAAAAGCTTAGAAACTTCCTATCCTCCCAGAGGGCTGCCCCCCAAGTACTTTCAGCGTTTACGAGCTTAACTTCTAGGTTCGGTATGTTACTAGGTGTACCCTCGTAGCTATAGTTTCTAAGCAATAAAGATAGTAACATAATTTAGTCCTATTTGTCAATATTTTTTTTATTTTTTTCTAAAACTTTTTTTATATTTTTTTGTATATGTTCATATCCTATCCCTTTTATATGAGGTAATATACAGTTAGAACAATCTTTTATTCCTTGCTCTGTATATTTAAAATTTCCACCACAATTTTCTCCTAAAGAATACAAAGGACAATAACAAAATAAACAATTAAATTTTTCAGAAAAATTTTTTATTTTATGGCAAGGAAAATATTCACACTCTTTATTTTGAAAAAATTTGTAATTTTCTTTATTTTCCATCTTTCTCTTTCCCTAATTATATCTTTTCCATTTTCCTGTAGCTTTCCCATCTTTAAAACGCCCTACTATTCTAGGACTACCATCCAAATTAAAAAGTTTGTAATATCCATCTTCTATTCCTTCTTCATAAAAAACTTCCATATATTTTTTTCCATCTTCTGTATAGACAATATATTTTCCATCTAGTTTTCCATCTTTCCAATTTTCTATTGTCTTTAATTTTCCATTAGAGTAAAAAGAAAGCCATTTTCCATTTGCCTTTCCTTTATAAAAATATTGTCTATCCCTTCCATCTTTTAAAACTCCTGTAAAAGGTTTTTTATCATCTTTATTTAATAATATTCCATTATTTTCTTCTAGTTTTATTTTTTGACTAAAAGAAATTGTAAATATCAAAGAAAAAAAACATAGAAATTTTTTCATAGACATTACTCTCCTAATTTATTTTTTAGTACTACAATTTGATACTTCATTGTCTTTAGTATCTTCTTCTACTTTTGTTATATTCATACTAACTTTCTCTTTAACAATAAATTTATCATATAAATGTATAACTAAAAATGTTAAAAAAAGTCCAATAAAAGAATATAAAACGCTTACTCCTTCACTTTTTCCTAAATAACTTCCTATTCCAAATCCAACAACCATCATAATAACAGGAATTACATATACTAGAAATCCAATCTTCAACATTTTAGAATCTTCTAGTTCAAAAGTTACAATATTTCCAACTTTTATTTCTCTCTCTTTTGGATTAAAATCTAATTCTATTTCTCTTGTTAATTTATTTGCTTCTCCACACCCTGAACAATGGGCACAAGAACTCTCTTTAAACATTTTTACTGTAATTTTTCTACCATTTATTTTTGTTACTTTACCACTACTTTCCATTTTCATGCTCCTATTTTTTGTATTTTCAAAATAATTATATCATATTTTTATTTTTTAAAAAAGTCATTCTTTATATTTCTTGAAATTAAAAATTTAATATGATAAAATATTATGAATTTAGTTTAATTTATTAGGTGATTGTATTGAAATTTTTAGAAAATTTTAAAATTGTTTTTATATATATAATTTTTTCATTTATATTTTTTGGTTTTATAAAATTTTCAAATATACCTTTATCTAACTTTTATACAACATTATTTCCTTATTTTGGGGTCTTCTATTATATCCTAATTTTAAATATATTTGCTGACATTTTATTTTGTTTTAATAAAAATAAAATTAAACGTACTGTTTATAGAATAAGATTAATATTCTTCAATATTTCTTTTTTAGCAATAGCTTTTCTTGTAGTTTTAGGATATGCAAAAATTACTGCTGAATTAACTCCTTTTCATCTTTTATTTATATCATTAAATACTTTTCATTTAGGATATATGTTTACTGAGCTTATTTTATATCTTTTTGAAAAATTTGATTTTGTAATTCTTTTAGGAGTAACATTTAGTATACTATTTTTTTCTCTGTTTATTTCAGGAGCTGGAATTATATCTCTTTTTATTAAAAAAAGAAAGAAAGAATCTATTCATATTGCAAATTTAGAAAAGAAAAAAGCAGATATTCAAACTCGTATTGATATAAAAGAAGCTCTTATAAATGAAGAGGAAGATGAGTATATAAAATATAATCAAGCTCAAGATATAGCAATCAAAGAACAATTAGAAAGAGCTCGTAAAGAGAAATTTAAAATTTAATAAAGGTGATAAAATGATACTAGCTTCAAATTCTCCAAGAAGAAAAGAAATTTTAGAGAATTTTGGTTTTAATTTAAAAATAATTACTAAAAATATTGAAGAAATAAGTGATAAAAAAAATATAACAGATAAAATTATGGATATTGCCAATAAAAAAGTTTTAGCTGTAGCTAAAGATTATCCCAACGAATATGTAGTTGGGTCTGATACTGTAGTGGTTATAGATAATGAAATTTTAGGAAAACCTAAAAATGAAAATGAAATTTATACTATGTTAAAAAAGCTTTCTAATAGAGAGCATGAAGTTATAACAAGTTTTTCTCTAGTAAATATATCAAAAAACTTATCTATTTCTGATTTTGAAATTTCAAAGGTACAGTTTAAAAATATAAGTGATGAAGAGATAAAATGGTATATAGATACTAAAGAACCTTTTGATAAAGCTGGAGCTTATGGTATTCAAGGAAAAGGAAGTTACTTTGTAGAAAAAATTCAAGGAGATTTTTTCTCAATAATGGGATTTCCTATTGGAAAATTTGTTAGAACTTTAAATAAAATTGGTATCTCTCTTAGTGATATAGATAAATTATAATAGGTGATTATAAACATGGAAAATTTCTTAATTAATGTTGATGAATTAAAAAATAAAATAGAGGCTATTCTTTTTATAGGTGGTGAAGATATAAAAATAAAAGATATTTCTAAATTTTTTGGAATTCCTATTGATAAACTTATACCGATTATATATGAATTAAAAGGTGAAAGAAAATCATCTGGAATAAATATAGAAATCTCTGATTCTAACATCTATTTAGTTTCTAATCCAAAATATGGTGGTGTTATAAATAATTTCTTTGAGCAAGAGAAAAAGCCAAAAAAATTATCTGCTGCTACTTTAGAAACTCTTTCTATAATAGCTTACAATCAACCTATTACAAAAAGTGAAATTGAATCTATAAGAGGAGTTAATGTAGATAGTATTATTGGAAACTTAGAGAGCAGAAAATTTATAAGAATTTGTGGAAAAAAAGAAACTGTTGGAAGACCTAATCTTTATGAAGTTACAGAAAAATTCCTTGGATATTTGGGAATAGATTATGTCAATGAATTACCTAATTATCAAGAGATAAGAGAACAAATTGAAAGATTAAGTTATAATGAAAATAAAGGAAATGAATAAAATTTTATGGAGAAAATAAGAATAAATAAATATTTAGCAAATTTAGGTGTAGATTCAAGAAGAGCTATTGATAAACTTATTGATGAGGGAAAAATTTTAGTTAATGGAAGTGTGGCTCTTTCTGGAATGAAAGTTGATGAAAATGATGAGATTATTATAAATGGAAAAAATATAAATAAAAAATCTCAAAATAAAAAAGTATATTTTATGCTTAATAAACCTCAAAAAGTTTTATCAGCTGTAAAAGATGATAGAGGTAGAAAATTAGTTACAGATTTAATAGATACTGATGAAAGAATATTTCCTATTGGTCGTCTAGATTATGATACAGAGGGACTTATTATTTTAACAAATGATGGAGATATTTATAACCGAGTAATTCATCCTAGAGGAGAGGTTTTTAAAACTTATTATGTAGAAATTCAAGGAAGTATCTCTATGACATCTCTTAATAAAATAAAAAAAGGAATTGAGTTAGACGGAAAAATGACTCTTCCTGCAAAAGCTAAAATTATTTCTTCTACATCTAATAATACAACTTTAAATGTATCTATAAAAGAGGGAAGAAATAGACAAATAAGAAGAATGTTTGAAAGTGTTGGACATAAAGTGACATTTTTAAAAAGAATCTCTATTGGTAATTTAATCTTAGATGAAAAACTTAAAATTGGTGGTTATCGTCCACTTAAAAAAAGTGAAATAAATTATCTATATTCATTGTAAGTAATTTTAATTAAATATATAAAATTTTTAATATAAAGGGGGAAAAAATGGCTTTAACTAGAGAAGAAGTTTTAAAAGTTGCAAAACTTGCTAGACTTGAATTTAACAATGATGAAATTGAAAAATATCAAACTGAATTAAATGAAATTTTAAATTACATTGATATGTTAAATGAATTAGACACAGAGAATACTAAACCTTTATCTCAGGTAAACAACGATACTAATAATTTAAGGGAAGATGAAGTAAAACCTTCTCTTTCTGTAAAAGAGGCTTTAAAAAATGCTCCTGAAGAAATTGATGGTACTGTTGTAGTTCCTAAAGTTGTTGGTGGAGAATAAAAATTTATTATTTTGGGAGGAATTCTAATGAAAGAAATTTATGAACTTACAGCTTCAGAAGTTAGAAATAAAATTCTTAATAAAGAACTTACTTCTTTTGAGGTTGTTAATGCTATATTTGATAGAATAGAAAAAACTGATGAATTAATTGGAAGTTTTGTTTCATTAAGAAAAGAAAAAGCTCTTGAAGAGGCAAAATTAGTTGATGAAAAAATTGCTAGAGGTGAAAAGGTAGGATATCTTGCTGGAGTTCCTGTGGCTATAAAAGATAATATGGTATCACTTAATGACCCTGCTACTTCTTGCTCTAAAATTCTTGAAGGATATGAGGGAATTTATGATGCTACTGTTGTTACAAAATTAAAAGAAGCTGATGCAATAATTATAGGAAAAACTAATATGGATGAGTTTGCTATGGGAGGAAGTACAAAAACTTCTTGTTACAAACTTACAAAAAATCCTTGGGATTTATCAAAAGTTCCTGGAGGAAGTAGTGGAGGAGCAGCTTCTTCTGTTGCTGCACAACAATGTTTTATATCTTTAGGTTCTGATACAGGTGGAAGTATTAGACAACCAGCTTCTTTCTGTGGAGTTGTTGGATTAAAACCTACTTATGGTAGAGTATCAAGATATGGGCTTATGGCTTTTGCTTCATCTCTTGACCAAATTGGACCACTTGCTAAAAATGTAGAAGACATTGCTCTTGCTATGAATGTTATAGCTGGATATGATGATTATGATGCTACTGTTAGTAAATTAGAAGTTCCTGATTATACAGAATTTTTAGGAAAAGATATTAAAGGTATAAAAATTGGAGTTCCTAAAGAATATTTTGTAGATGGAATGAATGAAGATATTAAAAGAGTTATGTTTGAAGCTTTAGATAAATTAAAAGAATTAGGAGCAGAAATTGTAGATATTTCTCTTCCTCATACAAAATATGCTCTACCTACTTATTATGTATTAGCTCCAGCTGAAGCTAGTGCAAACCTTGCTAGATTTGACGGAATAAGATATGGATATAGAAGTAAAAATGCTAAAGATATCAATGATTTATATGTAAAATCTAGAAGTGAAGGATTTGGTAGCGAGGTAAAAAGAAGAATAATGATAGGAACATATGTTTTAAGTGCTGGTTTCTATGATGCATATTTCAAAAAAGCTCAAAAAGTTAGAGCCTTAATAAAATCTGATTTTGATAAAGCTTTTGAAAGTGTAGATATGATATTTACACCTGTAGCACCTTCTACAGCATTCTCTCTTGATGCTGTAAAAACACCTTTAGAATTATACTTAGAAGATATATTTACTCTTTCAGCAAACCTTGCTGGAGTTCCAGGACTTTCTATTCCTGCAGGACTTTCTAATGGTTTACCAGTAGGAATGCAACTTCTAGGAAGATACTTTGAAGAGGGAAAATTATTATCAGTAGGAAGTGCTTTTGAAAAAATAAGAGGGGAATGGAAACTTCCTGAGGGAGTTGAGAAATAATGATAAAAGAGTGGGAATCAGTAATAGGACTTGAAGTTCATCTTCAATTAAAAACAAATACAAAAGTTTGGTGTAATTGTAGTACAGATTATGATAATGATGAGCCAAACACTCATACATGTCCAATTTGTTTAGGACACCCTGGAGCTTTACCAAAATTAAATAAAAAAGTTTTAGAGTATGCTATCAAAACTGCTCTAGCTCTTAATTGTAAAATAAATCATGAATGTTCTTTTGACAGAAAAAATTACTTCTATCCTGATACTCCTAAGAACTATCAAATAACTCAATTTGAAAATTCTTATGCTGGAAAAGGATATTTAGATATCAATGTTAATGGAAAAGAAAAAAGAGTTGGAATTACAAAAATTCAAATAGAGGAAGATGCTGGAAAATCTATCCATGGAGTTAATGAATCATTTATTAACTTTAACAGAGCTTCTATACCTTTAGTTGAAATTATCTCTGAACCTGATATGAGAACTTCAGAAGAAGCTTATGAATATTTAACTTTACTTAAAAATACTATAAAATATACTGGTGTAAGTGATGTTTCTATGGAACTTGGTTCTTTAAGATGTGACGCTAATATTTCTGTTCACTATAAAGGAGAACCATTTGGAACTAGAGTTGAAGTTAAAAACTTAAACTCATTTAAAGCAGTAGCAAGAGCTATTGATTATGAAATCAATAGACAAATAGAAGTTATTGAAAAAGGTGGAGTTATAGACCAAGAAACTAGAACTTGGGATGACGAACATCAAATCACAAGAGTAATGAGAAGTAAAGAAGAGGCTATGGATTACAGATATTTCCCTGAGCCAGACCTTTTAAAAGTTATAATTGAAGATGAAGAAATCGAAAGAATAAAAGCTCTTATGCCAGAAAATATTGTAGATAAAATTCACAGATTTATAAATGAATATCAAATTCCTGAATATGATGCTAATATTCTTTGTGAAGATATAGAACTTGCTGATTACTTTGAAAAAGTTGCTCATGCTTCTAAAAATCCAAAAGTAAGCTCTAACTGGATAATGACAGAAGTTTTAAAATATCTAAAAAATAATAATATAGAAATTAAAAACTTCCCAATTTTACCAGAAACTTTAGGAGAAATTATAACTCTTATTGATAAAAATGTTATTTCTTCAAAAATAGCAAAAACTGTTTTTGAAATGAAATTTACTGACGATAGAACTCCTTCTCAAATAGTTGAAGAGGAGAAAATGGCTCAAGTAGTTGATTCTTCTGCTATTGAATCTTTAGTTGAAGAAGTTTTAGCAAATAATCCAAAATTAATTGAGGACTATAAAAATTCTGACGAAGGAAGAAAACCTAGAGTATTAAAAGGACTTGTAGGACAAGCTATGAAACTTTCTAAAGGAAAAGCAAACCCTCAAATGGTAACAGATTTAATTGTAGCAAAATTATCTTAAATAATCAAAAGGACATTACTATGTAGTGTCCTTTTTTATTTATATAAATTTTAATTTATTTTATTGTATTTTTATAATATAATAGAAGTAGATAATAAAATATAAACTTAATAGATTAGGAGGTCATTATGATAAAAAATATTATATTTGATTTAGGAAATGTTTTAGTTTCCTTTCATCCAGAAAAATTTGTAAATGAAAATGTTCCAGAAATTTATAGAGAAAAGTTTTTTCAAGTAGTTTTTGGAAGACAAGAATGGAAAGATTTAGACAGAGGGACTTTAGAATATGATAAAGCTATAGAACTTTTTTCTAAAGAACTTCCAGAGTGTAGAGAAATTATCAAGAAAATGTTTGATACAAAAGTTATTGATTGTTTAGCTCCTATAACTTTTAATGCTGAGTTATTAAAAAAATTAAAAGAAAACTACAAACTTTATATAATCTCAAATTTTCATTATCCAGCTTTTGATAATATTAATGAGTTATGGGATTTCTTTAAATTATTTGATGGAAAAGTTATATCAGGACATTGTAAACTTTTAAAACCTGAATATGAAATATATAATCTTCTTTTAGATACTTATAATTTAAAAGCTGAAGAATCTCTTTTTATAGATGATACAAAAGAAAATATTGTAGCTGCTAATGATTTAGGAATAGATACTATTCATTTAACTTCTCCTAATCTTTTAAAAGAAAAATTAATAGAAAAAGGAATTATATTATAATGTATCATTTTTATGATTGTATAAATGGAATAAGAGGAAATTTTAAATTCGATTTAACATTATCTTCCTATACTCCTGGAGAAAAATTAGTTGCTGAAAATTTAAATTTTTTAGGTTCTCACAATAATAATATATACTTTTTTAAAGAATTTAATGTATTTAGAGGAAGAAGAATAGATTTTTTAATTTATAATAAAAATAATTTTTTTGTTATATTAGAAGTTAAAGATTGGGATAAAAATTATATTGAAAGTATTGATTTTTTAGGAGAACAAAGATTATCTGAATTTTTTAAATTAAGATTTTCTTTAAAAACTAAAAATATATCTGTCAAAAATAATCCTTATGAAAGTCAATGTAAAAGATACCTAAATGATTTTAATAACTATTTTAAAACTTTAAAAAACTTAAATTCTAAATATAATGAAGTTAATATCCCTACTTGTTCTTTTGTAGTTTTCCCTAACCTTTCAAAAGAAGATTTTGAAAAACTTTTAAATAAAGAGATTAAAGAAAATATTAAAAATATGATATTTACTCACACTATTTTTAAAGAAGATATTAATAAATTAGGAAATCTTACAGAGCTCTATTCTCTAGTTTTAAATCAGATAAAAACTTATGATAACCTTGATAATTTTAATGAAATAGGGATATTTAGAAATATTAAAATTCGAGATTCTGAAAATATTATAAATGATTTAATCACTTATAATTTAAATAATAATTATATGGTTTTAGACCAAAATCAACAGGGTATAGCTGAAAGTATTGAAAACTTAAAAAATAAATTTCTTTTTATATATGGAGTAGCTGGTTCTGGTAAAACTTATATTATGGAATATAGGTTAGAAGAATTTTTAAGAGAAAATATCAATAGAAATTTTTCTAATGTCTTTAATAAAAATGAAGATTATTCAATGTATAATAATAAAAAAATTCTAATCTTTTTAAAAGATAAACAAAGTACCCTATACAATTATCTTCATTCTAAATATGATTTATATGGAGATAATATTTTTCTTCTTGATTTACTTACAAAAGATAGATATATACAGGCTAATGACAAAGGAGTAGAAATAAAAGTTTCTACTTCTACTAAACCATATTATAAAACCGAAACTATTCTTTATGAGGATATAAAAGAAATTTATATAGATGAGGTTAATGATATAGTTTCCCATTCTTCTAAATCTTTTGCAGAGCTTAAAAATCTAATAAGTTGTTTAAATTTATATGGACAAGATATAAATACTATACTTTTAACTGATGCTAATCAAATTAATTATAATGGTTATTACTTTAATAATTTTGGAGAAAATAATATAAAAAATATTTTTTGGAAAGTTCTCGGAATAGAAGATAGTAATAAAGTTATTGAATTTGACTTAAATATAAGTTATAGATTAGATTATTGGTTAGCTGATTTTACTTTTAGATATTTATTATATTATACTTCTAAATTTTCTAAAAAATATATAGATTATTTTGAACAACTTTATTCTATTAAAAATAATATTTTAATGGATAGAGATACTTATTGTTTAGTTACAGAAAAAGAACTTTATAATAGTTTAGAAAATTCTTTGTGTTATCCATATTACTATAAAGAAAATGATTTAGAGATTGATTTAAGATATAATAAAAATCTTATCTATTTTAATTTTAGACCTATAAATTCAAAAGGTTATGAAAATTTAAAAGAAAAAAATCTTCATAACTCACTTTTTATAGAAAATTATGAAACTCTTTCAAAGATTTCTGTCAGAGATTTTTCCTTTACTAAAAACACTATTACTCATAAAGTAGATTTTATAAAAGGAAGAGAATTTGATAATCTTATTTTTATTACAAAATTTGAAGATTTTTTCTTAAATGAAGAAACTCTCAATTATGAAAATATTTATGAAAATTATCTGGTTATGACAAGGGCTATCAATAATTTAAAAATACTTATTGTAGTAAATGAAAGAGATAAAAATATGATTTCCTCTAAAATTGATAATTTAATTTCTAAAATAAATAATTTTCCAAAGGATTTACTTTGTTTTTATAGAAATAAATAAAAATATAAATAGAGAGATGTTTTTATAAAACTTTTTAACATCTCTCTATCTTTTTAATATTTTTTATATACTCCCTCTTCTCTTCTTCTTGTAGCAGTTTTAGAAAGATAACTTCCCTCTACTATATTTTTATAACCTAGTCTTTCTATTTCTGATTTTATAAAATCTATAAACATACATCTTTGAGAATGATGATTTTCAAAAGCCATACAACTTGATAGATGGATAGCTATATTATCTTTCGTGATTTTCCCCTCTTTTTTTAATACTTTTGAAACATTATTTAAGAGAATATTAACTCCTTTTCCATTACAACCTCCACATTGAAAAGTTAAAAATCTTATTTCTTTATCTTGGGGATAATCTTTAAAAAGGTGTTCTCTATTGAAAAAAGATTGCATACAATGAAATCCACTACATCTTCTTTTAGAAATTTCACATTGAATAACAATAATTAATTTTATTTCCTCCATAATCTCCTCCTATTTTCTATTTAAAAATTCATTCATAAAATTTGAACCTAAAATTAATATTCCTCCAATAATTTTTGAAAATCCTAAAGGTTCTTTTAATAAAAATCCTGAGATTATAACAGCAAAAACAGGGTCAATATAACTTAAAACTGCCACAGTTTGAGCTTTTAATTTTTGAATTGATGAAAAATATAAAAGGTAAGCTATTCCTGTATGAATAATTCCCAATATTAATATATATGGTATTGAGCTACTAGAAACTTTTAAAATATTATTTCCCTCTACTGCTAATACATATGGTAAAAGAGTAAGTGCTGATACAAATAATTGTACAACTGTTATTTCTATCCCTCTTATATCTTTTAAAAACTTATTACTCAATATTACACTAGCATAAAATCCAGCTGCTAAAAGTCCATATATTATTCCTATAAAATCCCTTTTATTAGTAATTCCATCTACTCCAACTATAAAACCCATTCCAATTAATGCCATAAATATACAAATAACTTTAAAAAAATTTAACTTTTCTTTTAAAATTATAGGAGAAAAAATAGTTACAAAAATAGGAGCAAAATAATAGCTAAGTGTAGCATTAGAAATAGTTGTATATCTATAACTTTGGAATAAAAAAATCCAATTTATTCCAACAGCAAATCCTGAAAAACACAAAATTTTTAAATTATTTTTTATAGATATTATAGATATTTTTTCCTTTGTCAAAAAAATAAATATTAATAATATACTTCCACCAATAATTCCTCTAGTTAAAGCTATTTCACTAGAAGAAAGTTCTATATTTTTTACAAATACTCCAATAGTTCCAAAAATTAGCATAGCAAGTATATTTTTTAATTTAGCTTCTATCATTGTATCACCCTCTATTATTTTTTACTTGATTATACTATAATTTTTCCAATAATTCCATAAAAAAATGAGGGTAGTCTCCCATCTACCCTCTATATATGTGAACCCATTAATTTTTATGCTAATATATTTCTTTTCCCAACTGACATCATTAATTTTATTCTGTTTATTTGATTTACTTCAGAATAAGCAGGGTCGTAATCTATTGAAACTATATTTGATTGAGAATATTCTTCTTTCAATCTTTTTATCATTCCTTTTCCTGTAATATGGTTTGGTAAACATCCAAATGGTTGTACACAAACTATATTAGGTACTCCATGTTCAATAAGTTCTATCATTTCCCCCATCAAGAACCAACCTTCCCCTGATTGATGTCCTATAGAAATATGTTTTGAAGTTTTGTCGGCAATATGACCTATAAAGTCTTCTTGTTTAAATCTTTTGCATCTACTTAAAGCTCTATTAACAAATCCTGTATAGAAACCTGTAACTTTTAAAGCAGCCTTAGCTCTCATACTAGCTAATTTTCCTTTAAATCTTTCTTTCAAGAAGTGTTCGCTGTAAATACAATAATTTACAAAACTCATCAAGCTTGAAGTACGAGCTTCCCCACCTTCTGATTCTATAAAATCTACCAAATAATTATTTGCAAATGGACTAAATTTTACAAGAATTTCTCCTACAACTCCTACTCTAACTTTTTGTTCGCCCGTTATTTTTATAGATGAGAAATCATCTACAATATTATTTAAGTTGTTTCTAAATTGTAAAAGTTTTCCATTTTTTATATTTGGTCTTACTGCATCATACCATTTATCAAATATTTTTTGAGTAATTCCGTGTATTGTTTCATAAGGTCTTACATGATATAAAAGTTTCATTAGGATATCCCCATAAGAAACAGCCATCAAAGTTTTGTGAATTAACTTTGGTGTAAGTTTAAATCCTTCTTGTTTTTCATATCCCATAGTATTTAATGATAAAACTGGTACATTTGCAAATCCACTATCTCTTAAGGCTTTTTTCAAGAATCCTATATAATTTGTTGCCCGACAACTTCCCCCAGTTTGTGAAATCATAACAGCAGTTTTATTTATATTATATTTTCCCGATTTCAATGCTGATATTAATTCACCTATTACCAATATTGATGGATAGCAAGCATCGTTATTTACATACTGCAATCCTATATTTAAAGCTTCTTTTGTTTCTTCTAATATTTCTAAATTATATCCCTCAGCTTTAAATGCATCTTTTATAAGTCCAAAATGTATTGGTGACATTTGTGGAGCTAGAATTGTATATTCCTCTCTCATTTTTTTAGTAAAATGATTTTTTCTATATTCAATTCTATTTTTTACTATTTTCTTTAAAGCTCTCTTTTTATCCTCTAAAGCTGCTAGTAAACTTCTGATTCTAATTCTTACAGCTCCCATATTACTTACTTCATCTATTTTTAAAATAGTATGAACTTTTCCATAGTTAGATAAAATTTCTTCTACTTGGTCTGTAGTAACTGCATCTAATCCACAACTAAAACTATTTAATTCTACTAATTCTAAGTTTGGATGTTTTCCTACAAAAGTAGCTGCTCTATAAAGTCTTGAATGGTAAGTCCATTGGTCTATAACTCTTAATCCCTCATCTAAATCTGTAAGACTGGCTACTGCATCTCCTGTAAGTACTGGTATTCCAAAAGAACTAATTATATTTGGTATTCCATGATGTATCTCTTTGTCATTATGATATGGTCTTCCACAAATAACAATTCCTGTTTTTCCTGTTTTTTCTAAATACTCCATTATCTCTTTAGCTTTATTTTGTAAATCTCTTCTAAAATTATATCTTTCTTCCCAAGCATCATTTACAGCTAATTCAACTTCTTTTTTAGTAACCCCAAATTTTTGGAATTCTTCAAAAACAGTTTTAGCAAGAACTTCTTTACTTTCCATTGAGAAAAACGGTATCATCATATCTATATGTTTTTCTTTTAAAATATCTAAGTTATTTTTTATAACTTCTGGATAAGATATTACTATTGGACAGTTAAATTGATTTTGTGCTTTTTTATATTCTTTTTCTTCAAAGATTACACATGGATAGAATATTGTTTTTATACCTTTTTCAGCTAAATTTATAATATGTCCATGAACCATTTTTGCTGGATAACAGATAGAATCTGAAGATATAGTATCCATTCCTTTTTCATATATTTTCTTATTTGAATCATCAGATATTATTACTCTAAATCCTAGTTTAGTAAGTAGAGTAAACCAGAATGGATAAGAATCATAAATATTTAATACTCTAGGAATTCCTATTTCTCCTCTAATAGCTTTAGATGGTTCTAAAGGTTTATAATTAAATATTCTATTGTATTTATATTCAAACATATTAGGAACTTCTTCTTTTTTGTTATTTCCTAAAGGTTTTTCACATCTATTACCTGATATAAATCTCTCTCCACTTCTAAATTTATGAATAGTTAAAAGACAATTATTTCCACAAATTCCACATCTTGTTAAATTTGTTTGTGTTGTAAATCCATTTATATCTTGTAATGATAATAATGATGATTTTTCTAATTGATGTTCTGCTGCATACTCTTTAGAAATAATAGCTGCTCCAAAAGCTCCCATAAGTCCTGCTATATTTGGTCTTACTGCTTCTCTTTCAGATATTAATTCAAAAGCTCTTAATACACAATTGTTTAAGAAAGTTCCTCCTTGAACAACTATTTTATTTCCAAGTTCCTCTTTATTTTTCATTTTTATTACTTTAAATAAAGTATTTTTTACTACCGAATATGATAGTCCTGCTGATATATCCCCAACATCAGCTCCATCTTTTTGAGCTTGTTTAACTTTCGAGTTCATAAATACTGTACATCTAGTTCCTAAATCTGAAGGAGCTTTAGCATTCATTCCTAACTCAGCAAACTCTTGAATTGAAAGTCCTAAACTTCCAGCAAAGGTTTCTAAGAAAGAACCACAACCAGAAGAACAAGCTTCATTTAAAAGTATGGAAGTTATAACCCCATCTTTTATTTTTAAACATTTCATATCTTGGCCACCAATGTCAAGTATAAAATCTACATCTGGCGAGAAAAATTTAGCTCCTTTATAGTGAGCCATAGTTTCTACTACACCAACATCTACTTTTAAAGCTGCTTTTATTAAGTTTTCTCCATATCCTGTAACACAAGAACTTTTTATTATTATTTTATCTGACATTTTAGAATATAGATTTCTTAAATTTTCTAAAACATTATCTAATGGATTTCCTTTATTATGAGAGTAATGTGAGTATAAAATTTCATTATTTTCAGATACAAGAACTAATTTTATTGTAGTAGAACCTGCATCAATTCCTAAATAAGCATTTCCCTCATAAGTTTCTAAATCTCTTTTTTCTATTTTTTCTTTATCATGTCTATCAAAAAATTCTTTTTTATCTTCTTCAGAAGAAAATAAAGGAGCTAAACTCATAGTTTCAGGAAGTCCTTTATTATCTAAAACTGAAACTTTTTCTTTTAACTCTTTAAAAGTAAATTCCTTTTTATTTTCCCTTGATAAAATACAAGCTCCTTGAGCAACGAAAAGTTGAGAATTTTCAGGAAAAATAATATCTTCATCAGAAAGTTTTAAAGTTTCTATGAATCTTTTTCTTAATTCACTCAAAAAGAAAAGAGGTCCTCCAAGAAAAGCTATCTTACCAGTAATCTTTTTACCACAAGCTAAACCAGTTATAGTTTGGTTTACAACAGCTTGAAATACAGAAACTGCAATATTTTCCTTTCTTACCCCTTCATTTACTAATGGTTGTATATCTGTCTTTGCAAAAACTCCACATCTTGAAGCAATTGGATAAATGGTATCATAATTCTTAGCAAGTTCATTAAGTCCTGAAGCATCTGTATCTAACAATGAAGCTATTTGGTCTACAAAAGCCCCTGTTCCTCCAGCACAACTACCATTCATTCTCTGTTCCATATCATTTTTTAGATATGTTATTTTTGCATCTTCTCCACCTAATTCTATTGCTACATCTGTTTCTGGAATTACTGTTTCAATAGCTTTTATACAAGCGATAACTTCCTGAACGAAATCTACATCAATCCACTTGGCTACTCCCATTCCTCCAGAACCAGTAATGTTTATTTTAAAAGAAATATCAGTTCCAAATTTTTTTTCTACGTAAGCAAAAAAATCCTCAAAAAGTTCCTTTGAAGTTTCTCTTACATTAGAAAAATGTCTTTGGTAAACTGAGTAAATCACATTATTGTCTTCGTCAAGACAGACAATTTTTACAGTCGTTGAACCTACATCAGTTCCTAAAAATAATTTTTTCATGACAGTTTCTCCTTGTATAAAATTTTATTCAATTGTATTTTAAATGAATAAAATTTTATTAAATTCGGAGAATTCTATCCCTATATCTCATCAAAATAGAATAGAAAAAATCTATTTTTATTTTCTTTTCTATTATTTTTACTATTTTTTCAATTTCAAAAAATTCACCAAAAGCTTTTAAAAATGGTGGTAAATTATCTCTTTCAACAAAAATTTCTAAAACTTTTATTCTCGAGATTCTCATTGAAATATAATTTGAAGATGTAGTAGTTGTATTTAATAAAACAACATTTTCTTTATGTGATTTTGTTGTTATATTTGTAGGTTTTAAATTCAAATTAAAATAAAAACTACGAGCTAAAACTACAGTAATGAAAATAGCTATAAAAAATATTAAATAACTTGCTTTTTTCTTATCAACTTCTACCATTTTACACCTCCTAAATTATTTCTCAATTTTTTTGATTATACTACAAATCTCTAAAAAAATCAAAAAATTTTTTTTATTTAAAAAAATTCTTTCTTTTCTTATAAAAAATAAAAATTCTTAATGAAAAGGAACTATTGTTTTACTTTTTCTTACAATAGTTCCTTATATATTAATTATTTATTTTGTGTTCAAAATTATTTTATTCATGCACAGATTTTTTAATATATCCTAAAATTAAAGCTGTTACTAAAGAGCCAACAATAATTGAAACTAAATACATTATAGGATTTGTTACTACTGGTATTACAAATATTCCTCCATGTGGTGCTGGTAATTGAGCTCCAAAGAACATTGATAATCCTCCAGCAATACTTGAACCAATTATACAAGCTGGAAGTACTCTTGCTGGGTCGGCTGCTGCAAATGGAATAGCTCCCTCTGTTATAAATGAAGCTCCCATTACATAACAAGTTTTTCCTGCTTCTCTTTCATCTTTTGTAAATTTATTTTTAAATAATGTTGTTGCTATTGCTATTCCTAAAGGTGGAACCATTCCTCCAGCCATTACAGCTGCATGTGGATAATAGTTTCCTGCTGATATCATTGCAATTCCAAATGTGAAAGCTGCTTTATTTATTGGTCCTCCCATATCAACAGCCATCATTCCTGCTACAATCACTCCTAATAAAATTAAATTTCCTGTTCCAAGTCCATTTAAGAAAGATGTCATTCCTGTATTTAAAGCTACTACTGGAGAAAGAATTACTTTATACATTAAAGTTCCTGTAATAAAAATTCCAAATACTGGATAAAGAAGAACTGGTTTTAATCCTTCTAAACCTTGTGGTAATTTTTCAAATACTTTCTTTAAAAATACTATTGAATATCCACCTAAAAATCCACCAATTAAAGCTCCTAAAAATCCTGCTCCATTATTTGCTGAAATAAGTCCAGCTACCATTGCTGGAGCAAATCCTGGTCTATCTGCTATACTCATTCCAATAAATCCAGCCATAACAGGAACCATTAAAAAGAAAGCATTTCCTCCACCAATATCACTTAATAATTTTGCCAATGGATTAAATGATGGGTCACTTGGGTCAACAGCTTTTATTCCAAACATAAACGATAATGCTATAAGAATTCCACCACCTACAACAAATGGTAACATATTAGATACTCCAGACATTAAATGTTTATAGAATCCTTTTTTTTCTTTTTTCCCATTTACTACTGCTCCAGTATTCTCAGCTTTATATATTAGAGCTTTTTGTTCTACAGCATTTTTTATTAATTTTTCTGGATTTTTTATTCCTTCAATAACAGGAACAATTTCTACATGTTTTCCATCAAATCTTACCATTTCAACATTTTTATCAGCTGCAACTATAATTCCTTTAGCATTTTTTATCTCTTTTTCTGTTAATTGATTTTTTACTCCTGTAGAACCATTAGTTTCTACTTTAATTTTTATTCCCATTTCTGTAGCTTTTTTCATTAAAGAATCTGCTGCCATATATGTGTGAGCAATTCCTGTTGGACATGCTGTAACAGCTAAAACTTCTGGAAGCCCATTTGTATTTTCAATTTTTTCTTCAACTTTTTCTTCTGTTTCTTTTAATAATATTTCTAAAACTTCATCTTCTGTTTTAGCATTTAATAAAGCTTCTCTTATATCATCATCTAATAATAAAGTTGTTAATTTTGATAATACTTCTATATGAGAATCTGCTGCATCACTTGGTGCTGCTATCATAAAAAATAATTTTGAAGGCTCTCCATCTAAAGATTGATAGTCTACACCTTCTGAAGACCTACCAAAAGCTATACTTGGTATTTTTACAGCTTTTGTTTTTGCATGTGGAATTGCTATTCCCTCTTCTAAACCTGTTGAACTTTGAGCTTCTCTTTTTAAAATTTCTTTTTTATACTCTTCCCTATTATTTAATCTTCCATTACTCATAAGCATATCAATCATTTCATCAATGACTTCATCTTTTGATTTAGCTTTAAGATTCAAGTTGATACAATTTTTAATAAGCATGTCCTTTAACATTTTTTACCCCCATATTTTATATTTTTATTTTAAATTATTTTTATTTCAATTTCATTTAATAATTTTTTCATATTTTCAAAAGTAGTTAATCCTTCTGAAAAAGCTGTTGAACTTCCAGAAGCTATCCCATATTTATAAACATCCTCTATTTTTTCTCCTCTGTTTATTCCATAAAGAACTCCAGCAACCATAGAATCTCCTGCACCTACTGAACTTATCAATTTTCCTTTTGGCACATTTCCTTTATAAACTCCATTTTTAGTTATTAATATAGAACCATCTTTTCCTAAAGAAATTAATACATTTTCACTACCTAATTTCATTAATTTTTTTCCTGCTTCTATTATTTCTTCATCTGTAAAATATTTTTCTCCAAAAAATTCTTCTAACTCATGATTATTAGGTTTTACTAAAAATACTCCCTCTTTTAAAACATCTTTTAATGAATCCCCTCTTGTATCTACAATTACTTTTACCCCACTTGGTAATTCTCTAATTATTTCCACATATACATCTTTTGGTAAAGATTTTGGAATACTTCCTGATAAAACTAATATATCTCCTGATTTTATATTTTTTATTTTTTCTAAAAATATTTTGTATTCTTCTTTTGAAATATTTGGAGCTTTCCCTGAAATTTCACTTTCTTTTTCATTTGTTTTCATTTTTATATTTATTCTTGTATCTTCTTTTATTTTTACAAAATCTTGCTGAATACCATATTCTTCAATATTTTTTCTTATATATTCTCCTGTAAATCCTCCAATGAAACCTAAAGTTATACTTTCCACTCCAAAATTTTTTAAAACTTTTGATACATTAATCCCTTTTCCTCCTGGAAGAGTATAGGCATCTTTTAGAGAATTTAGTTCTCCTTCTATAAATTTATCCATAGATAGATAATAATCAACAGCTGGATTTAAAGTTACTGTATATATCATATTTTTCTCCTTTTGATTGTTTTTGATTGATTTATTTATTTTCTAATTCTTCTGGAATATTTGTATCTGATATTAATACCCCATCATTTAATTTTGCAAAATTTATAAAAGTTTTATTAAAAAATTTTGTATGGTCACATAAGAAGAAAACTTTTTTTCCACGCTTAACTGCCTCTGATTTTACAATTACTTCTTCTGGGTCTGGCGTAGAATATCCATCTTTATCAACTCCATTGGTTCCCAAAAAAGATATATCAAAATTAAAATTCTTTAACATTAACAAAGCTGTAACTCCAACAATAGCTCCTGTTTTTTCTTTTAATTTTCCACCTAAAATATATACTTCTATATTTTTTAACTTTAATAAATCATTTATATAGTGGTATCCATTAGTTACAACTTTTAGATCTTTAAATTTTGAAAGATATTTTATCATAGCTCCCGTTGTACTTCCTGCATCTAAATATATTGTTTGACCATCTTCTATATGTTCTATAGCTTTTTTTGCTATTATTTCTTTTTCTTCGATATTTATTAATTTTTTATAATCTATATCTTCTTCTTTTGTATCTACTAAGACTGCTCCACCATGAACTCTTTTTATTTTTTTCTTAGCTTCTAAAAAATTTAAATCTCTTCTTGCTGTTGCTTCAGAAATTTTTAATTCTTCTACAATTTCATTCAATCTTATATTTTTTTTCTGTTTTATTAGTTCTAAAATAAGATTATATCTCTCTACGCTTAACATATTTTTCTCCTTTTTTTCTATAATATCATACCTCTTTTAAAAAATCAATCTTTTTCTTTAAATTTCAATCAAATTCTATCAAAAATTAAAATAAAAAAAGCTACATTCTAAATTTATAAAAATAAAAATTTTTTGAATGTAGCTATAAAATTATATTTTTTTAGAATCTGATATTTTTAGCAATAGTTCCATATGAAAGTTCTTTTGCTGGTGTAATTGTTGTTACAGAATCAATATTTACCAACATATAAGTTTCTGGTCTTGTTTCTACTAATAAAAAGTTATCTTTCTTTTCTATTATTTTTATTCCATAATATTTTTTTGCTCCTGTAACTATATCATACTTTTCAGAATTTAATTTTTTTAATAAATCCATCATAATCTATCACTTCCTTTTAGTAATTTCTCTATATTTTAATTTTATATTATTTTTATTTTTTGTCAAGTTTTTAATTAATTTATTCTAAATTATGCTATAATACATGTAAAAATAAATTAGGAGGGAATATTATGCCATTAACATCAAAAGACTTATTAAAAGAATCTCAAATGCGTCGTACTTACAGAAAATTTTTACCTGAAAAAGTTGATATGGAAGTTATAAAAGATTGTATCCTTACAGCTGGAACTGCTCCAAATGGTGCTAATAAACAACCTTGGCATTTTTCTATTATCACAAATGAAGACTTAAAAAAGAAAATAAGAGAAAAAGCTGAAAAGATTGAAAAAGATTTCTATGAAAATAAAATTTCAAAAGAGTGGAAAGCTGACTTAGAAAAATTAACTTTATCTTATGAAAAACCTTTCTTAACAGAAGCTCCTTGTCTTATTGGAATTTTTAAAGAAAATTATGTAAAACTTCCTGATGGAACTATCGATAAAAATTATTATCCTAATGAATCAATAGGAATTGCTATTGGATTTTTAATAAATGCTCTTAGAAATGCTGGTTATGCTTCACTTACTTATACTCCATCTCCAATGCTTTTCTTAAAAGAAATTCTTAATCGTCCAGAGGGAGAGCAACCTGTAATGATATTAGTAGTAGGAAAACCTGATACAACTTATGAATTACCAAAAATAACAAAAAAATCTTTTGAAGAAATTGCTGATATTATAGATTAATTCTTAATTTTTTAATAAAAGATTAATAAAAAAGCTATTGCAGATTATTTTTAATAAATAATGCAATAGCTTTAATTTTTATTCCATATTAATTTGATATTTTTTTATTTTTTCTTCAACTTCTTCTCTATTAATTGTATCAACATTCATAGGTTGTTCATTAAAGAAAATTTCAATAGGTTGTTCCCCTTTAAATTTACAGTATCTTGAAAATAAATCCTTTGCAAATTGAATTTCTTCAGAATTCAAATCTCCATACCCTATTATATAAGGTCCTCCTACTCCTTTTCCTCTTATAAAAAAGCTTCCAAATGTTTTATAATTTACTATTATATCATTATCCTCTTTTGTTCTACCTACAAAAAGATATTTCTTTTCTCCTAATCTAAAAAATCTTCCTGTTTTTAAAATATGGAATATATTTGAATATTCTTCATATAATAATCCATCTTCTTCTATTAATTTCAATCTCTTAGAATATCCAGGGTCTGTTAATAAACATCCACCACCTGGCATAGGATAATCTTTAACACCTAATTCTTCAGCTAATCTCATTTGAGGTTTTCTACTTCTTCCCTCTATATCTAATAATTTTTCTCTGTCAATCAATCCCTCTCTTTCAGGTTTACTCATTGGTAATTTTTTTGCTGAAAGAGGTCTAACAATTAAATCAGATATATTTGATAAAGCTTTTACTTTTTCTAAAGCTTGTGAATTTTGTGACATTGGTCTTTGACCTAAAACTTCTCCAGAAATTATAAATTGTGCATCATATTTCTCTAAAAGCTCTCCTGCCACTTTAAACATTAAAGCATGACAATCTATACAAGGGTTCATATTTTTTCCTCTTCCATAAACAGGGTCCCTCATAATATCCATATGCTCTTTACTAAAATTTACATATTCTAATTTTACACCTAATTGTTTTGCCATAGCTTCAGCTTTTTCATTTTTACCACCAAAAAAATGTGATACAAAATTTAAAGCTATTACTTCTATTCCTTGATTTGCTACTACTTTTATAGCTAAAGCACTATCTAGTCCACCTGAAAATAGTGCCAATGCTCTCACTCTTTTATTTTCCAATGTTATTTTCCAGCCTCTCTAAAAAATTTTTCTGTGTTTCTTTGTCCCTCAAATAAAACTCTTTGATTTTTTGGAACTGATACATAAACACATTTACTAATTTCTACTAAACTAGCTTCTTTCATACTCATTGCTCCACTTAAAAAGTCTATCACTCTTTGAGCAGTTTCTGTATCTAATTCTTCTAAATTTAATGTTACTATTTTATTTTCTTTTATATATCTTGCTATTTTTTTACTATCTTCAAAACCTTTTATTCTTGAAACTACATTTTGATAAGAAGTTACATCAACATAACTTTCTATTTTTCTCTCTTTTTTTTCTTCTACTTTCTCTTGTTTTTCTACTTTATAAGTTTCTTTTTCATTTTCTTCTTTTAAAAAATTTTGATATGGTTCTTCTGTATAATTTTTTTTAGTTTCTATTTCTGTTTCAATTTTATTCTCTTTTATTTCCTCTATTTCAATTTCTGTATCTTCTTCCATTTGAGTAAGATTTATTTTTTCATCTTTTTCTATTTGTTCATCCTCTTCTAAATCTATCCCAAATCCAAAAAGATTATTAAGTAGTCCCTTATTTTTTTTCATTTTTCCTCCTTATTCATATAACTTACTACCAATTCTTATTATAGTTGCTCCCTCTTCCAAAGCAATTTTATAATCTCCACTCATACCCATAGAAAGTTCTTTCAAATTATTACCAAATTTTTCATTAACTTCATCTCTAATTTCTCTTAATTTTCTAAAACTTCCTCTTATTAGATTTTCATCCTCTGTATTAGGAGCCATTGTCATAAGTCCACATATATTTATATTTTTTAACTTTGTTAATTCCTCTATATCTTTATAAAATTCTTCTAACTGATATCCCTCTTTAGAATCCTCTCCAGAAAGATTTATTTCAATTAAAACATCTATTTTTCTCCCTATTTTTTCAGCTCTTTTATCAATTTCTTCTGCTAAAGACAATTTATTTATAGAATGAATCATATCTATAAAATCAACTATATATTTGACTTTATTTTTTTGTAAATTTCCTATAAAATTCCATTTTATTTTATTTTTTTCTTCTCCAAGTATTTCTAATTTTTCTTCTAATACTTGTACTCTATTTTCTCCAAAAGAAAAAACTCCATTTTCTATTAATTCTAACATTTTTTCTCTTGTTACAACAGGATATTTTGTTACTGCTACAAGTTTTACTCTTTCAGGATAGATAGAATATTTTTTTATATCCTCTAATACCTCTTGAACATTTTTTGTTACTGAACTCATATTTGTCACCTCTTATACAAATTCCTCAAAAACTTCATTAGCTAAAAAAAGACCTTTTTCTGTCAAAATATATCTAATTTCTCCATTAGATTCTATTTTCTTTAAATATCCATCTTTTAATAGTTTATTATATATTTTATAAAATTTTTTGTCACTACTTTCTAAAATTCCCTCTTTCAGAAGTCTTAACCCCACTAAATGTCTATATTCTTCTTTTTCATCTTCTGAAACTTTTTCTATATCTTCTCTTGGTAAAAGACCTTTTTCTATTCTATCATAATAATCTTCAAAATTAGAAAAATTTTTATATCTTATATTTTGATAATATCCTGAAGCTCCCAAACCAACACCTATATATTCTTGATTTTTCCAATATTTAGTATTGTGTTTTGCTTCTTTTCCCTCTTTACAAAAATTAGAAATTTCATAATGAATATAGCCTTGTTCTTTGCTTTTTTCTATTATCATTTGATACATATCAGCTTCTAAACTATTATCAGTTTCCTTATATTCACCTTTTAACAATTTTTCATAGAATAAAGTTCCCTCTTCCCAAATAAGTGAATATATAGAAAAATGTTCTGGATTTAACAAAAATAATTTATCTAAATCTTTTTCAACATCATCTATATTTTGTCCTGGCAATGAAAACATCAAATCTAAAGATATATTTTTAAATCCAACTTCCCTAGCCATTTTATAAGTATTTATTCCATCATCAATATTGTGAATTCTACCTAATTTTTTCAAAAATTCTTGATTAAAAGTCTGAATTCCTATGCTAAGTCTATTTATTCCAATTTTTTTTAATCCTTTTAATTTTTCTTTATCTACAGTTTTGGGATTCACTTCTAAAGTTATTTCACTATTTTCATCAAAAGATAACTCTTTTAAAATCTTTTCTATCTCTTCTATTTTTAATATAGAAGGTGTCCCTCCACCAAAATATATTGTATCATATTTTATTTTAGGATATAATTTTATTTCATTTATTAGTTTATTTATATATTTTTCTCTTTCAATTTCATTACTTTGAAAAGATAAAAAATCACAATACCCACATTTTCTTATGCAGAAAGGAATATGAATATATATTGCATCTACCAAAATTTTCCTCCTGTACTTTTTTATTATATCATACAATAGAATAATATTATATCATATTATTTCCAATTTGTTATTTTTTATTTCAATTATTTAATAAAAAAAGTTGGAAAATAAAATTTTCCAACTTTTATTTTTATATTTTATTAAATTCTATAGGCTATCTACAAATTTTACAAACCCCTCTTTAACAGCCTCTAATTTCTCTTCAGATTTTTCTTTAGAATCTGCTTTTACATAAATATAGTATTTAATTTTTGGCTCTGTTCCAGAAGGTCTTACAGTTATCATAGTATCATCTTCTAAGATAAATTGTAATACATCAGATTTTGGAAGTTCTATAGTTTTTCTTTCACATTTTGTTAAATTGATTTCTACACGTTTTTCAAAATCTTTTAATGTAAGAACTTTTTTACCTAAAATTTCTGTTATTTCTCTTTCTCTTAATTGTTCCATTATATGAGCAATTTCTTTTGCTCCATCCATTCCTTTTTTAGTAACAGAAACTGTTGATTCTCCATACCATCCATATTTTTCATAGATTTTTTCTATTTCATTAGCTATAGATGTTCCTTGACTAGCATAGTAAGCTCCTATTTCAGCAAGTAAAAGTGAAGCTACAACAGCGTCTTTATCTCTTACATGAGTTCCTTTTAAATATCCTATAGATTCTTCAAATCCAAATAGATAAGTTCCGTCTAATACTTTATTTTTAAACTCTTCTATCTTTTCTCCAATATATTTAAATCCTGTAAGAGTTCTGTAAACTTTTACTCCATAAGCTTTTCCTATTTCATCTAATATAGGAGTAGAAACTATTGTTGAAACAACTGCTCCATTTGTAGGAAGAGGTTTTGTCATTTTTAAAATATATTCCATAAATAACATTCCAATTTGGTTTCCATTTGGATAGAACCATTTTCCATCTTTTGTTTTTACAGCTATTCCTGTTCTATCTCCATCTGGGTCGTTAGCTATACATAAATCTGCTCCAACTTCATCAGCTAATTTTGTTGAAAGAGCAAATACTGTAGTATCTTCTGGATTTGCATAAGAACAAGTTGGGAACATTCCATCTGGTTGTTCTTGTTCTTTTACTACATATATACTTTCAAATCCCATTTCAGCTAATATTCTTTTTACAGGTCTTCCTGCTGTTCCATGTAATGGAGAATATACTATTTTATAATCTTTTTTACCAGGAATATCTACATGAATAGCTTCTTTTTTAACCTCTTCTATAAATCTATTGTCTAGTTTTTCTCCAACTATTTCTAATAGTCCTTTTGCTTTAGCTTCTTCTTCTGTAACCATTTTTATTTCTGCAAAATCTTCTATTGCATTAACAGCATTAATTATTCCAGAAGCTTGAGGTTCTACTATTTGTCCTCCGATATCCCAGTAAACTTTGTATCCATTATATTCTTGTGGGTTATGAGATGCTGTTACCATTATACCAGCTTGAGCTTTTAATTCTCTAACTGCAAAAGATAATTCAGGTGTAGTTCTTAAAGATTCAAATAGATATGATTTTATTCCATTTCCTGCTAATACAAGAGCTGAATTTATTGCATATTCATATGAACCTATTCTACAGTCATATGCAATAGCAACTCCTTTTTTCATTCCCTCTTCTCCAGTAGTTGCTATTAAATAATTTGCTAATCCTTGAGTAGCTTTTCTAACCATATATTTGTTTATTCTGTTAGTTCCAACTCCTCTTATTCCTCTCATTCCAGCAGTTCCGAAACTTATATTAGTATAAAATCTCTCTTGTATTTCTTTTTCGTTTCCTTCTAACTCTTTTAATTCTTTTTTGTCCTCTTCATCAATGTAAGGTGAGTTTAACCAAAGGTTATACCCTTTTAAAGTTTTTTCATCCATACTTGTCCCCCTTTATTGTGTTAGTTTATTTTATAATTAATTCTTCTTTTAAATATTTTATAAGGTCTTCTCTTGTTTCTTCATTTCTTAAACCAAATTCAATATTTGCTTTTAAAAGACCTATTTTATTTCCAATATCATATCTTTTTCCTTGGAAATTATGTGCCACAACTTTGTTTCCATCTTTTAACATTTTTAAAATAGCATCTGTAAGTTGAATTTCTCCACCTTTTCCTGGTTTTGTTTCTTCTAAATATTTAAAAATTTTTCCATCTAATAAATATCTTCCCAAACAAGCTAGAGTTGAAGGAGCTTCTTCTATACTTGGTTTTTCTATAAAATCTTCTACCTCTACTGTCTTATCATCTAATTTTAAAAATGGTTTTACTATTCCATATTTAGAAACATCTTTTTCAGGAACATCTTGAACTCCTAATACACTAGCCCTATATTTTTCATAAACATCCATTAATTGTGATGTAGCTGTTTTATCATTATATACAATATCATCTCCTAATGCTATTACAAATGGTTCATCACCAATAAATGGTTTTGCTTTTAAAATAGCATGTCCAAGTCCTAATGGATGATTTTGTCTAACATAATATATATTCGCTAAGTTTGAAAGATGCTTTACTTTTTCTAATAAATCTTCTTTTCCTTCTTCTTTTAATGTCTCTTCTAATTCAAAAGAATAATCAAAATGGTCTTCTATAGAATTTTTATTTCTTCCTGTAATTATAACTATATCTTTAATTCCAGATTCAACTAATTCTTCTACAATATATTGTAAAGAAGGTTTATCAACTATAACTAACATTTCTTTTGGTTGAGCTTTTGTAGCTGGTAAAACTCTTGTTCCTAGACCAGCTGCTGGTATTACTGCTTTTGTAACTTTTTTCATCCCCATACCTCCAAAAATTTATTATTTTATTTTTGAACCAACTTTTACTGATGAGTCTACTTCTACTAATTTAATTCTTTTCTTTTCTTCTGAACTTAAAAGCATTCCTTGAGAAAGTTCTCCTCTTAAAACAACAGGTTCTAAATTTACAACTGCTAATACTTTTTTCCCAACTAACTCTTTATATTCTGGATAATATTTAGCAATTCCTGATACTATTTGTCTAATATTTTTTCCATCATTTACTTTAAATTTTAAAAGTTTATCAGAACCTTCTACTTTGTCAGCTTCTAATATTTCTACAACTTTTATTTCTACTTTTGAAAATTCATCTATATTAATAGGATTTTCTATTTTTAAATCTTTATTTACAGGATTTTTTTCCTTAACTTCTTTTTCTACTTCTAATCTTGGGAATATTGGAGAAGCATTTCCTAATTTATGTCCAACTTCTAATATATTCCAAGGTTTTATATTTTCAACTAATGCTTTTTCTATATCATCATTATATCCTAATTGATTCCATATTTTTTGTCCAGCCTCTGGCATATATGGAGCTACTAATACTGCTACTTTATATAAAGATTCAACTAACATATTCATTACTGTAGCAAGTCTTTCTTTTTTGCTTTCATCTTTTATTAATAACCATGGTGTAGTTTCATCTATATATTTATTCATTCTAGAGATAAATTTCCAAATAGTTTCTAAAGCTCTTGAAAACTCTAATCTTGACATCATATCTTCCACTTGGACTAAAATTTCATCAAATAATTTTTGAGCTTCTAAGTCTATAGCTTCATACTCTCCAGTTTTTACAATCTCTTCTCCAAAATATTTTTTATACATTCCTAATGTTCTATTTAATAAGTTTCCTAAGTCGTTAGCAAGGTCTGAATTTATTCTTGTAACTATTGCTTTTGTTGAATAGTCTCCATCGTTTCCAAAAGAAACTTCTCTTAATAGATAATATCTAAATGCATCTACTCCATATTTTTTTACTTCTTCTAACGGAGCTACAACATTTCCTTTAGATTTTGACATTTTTTCACCTTCAGAAGTCCACCAACCATGAGCAACTATTTTATCTGGTAATTTAACTCCTGCCGATAATAACATACAAGGCCAAATTATAGCATGGAATCTAACTATATCTTTTCCTAATAGGTGTACAACTTCTCCATTTTCCCATCTTTTTTGGAATTCTTCAGGATTATTTTCATATCCCACTGCTGTTAAATAGTTTGTTAATGCATCAAACCAAACATAAGTTATATGTCCAGGTGCAAATTCAATAGGTATTCCCCATTCAAATGTATTTCTTGAAATTGATAAATCTTGTAATCCTTGTTTTATAAATGATATAACTTCATTTCTTCTTGAACGAGGTAAAATAAAATCTGGATGTTCATCTATATGTTTTAATAGAGCATCTTGATATTTAGACATTCTAAAGAAATAAGATTCCTCTTTAACCATTCTTAATTTTTTTCCACAGTCAGGACATTGGTCTTCTCCAACTATCTGATTTTCAGGAACGAAAGTTTCACATGAAACACAATATTTTCCTTCATATTCTCCTTTATAAATATCCCCTTTTTCATAAACAGTTTGTAAAATTTTCTTTACTGCTTTTTTATGTCTTTCTTCTGTAGTTCTTATAAAATCATCATTTTTTATATTTAAAGCTTTCCACATTTCTACAAATCTAGGAGCCATTAAATCTGTCCACTCTTGAGGAGTCATTCCTTTAGCCTTAGCAGTTTCTTCTACTTTTTGTCCATGTTCATCTGTTCCTGTTAAGAAATATACATCATAACCCATTGTTCTTTTGTATCTAGCCATTACATCAGCTGCAATAGTTGTATAAGCACTTCCTACATGTGGGTCTCCATTTACATAATATATCGGTGTTGTTATATAAAAGTTTTTACTTTCCATTATCTCTCCTTTATTTTTTTCTCTGCTAATTCATTTATATCATTTAATTTTTGTTCAACAATTTTTTGATATTCTTCTACTGGAATATCTTTTGATATTTCCATTGGTTCACTTATTATACAAATTACTTTTGAAAAAGGTTTTGGAATTTGACATTTATCCCAAGTTTTTGATAATACCCATTTCTTACTATAAGCAGCTCCCATAAAAACCATTGGTTTTTGTGATTTTTGAGCAACATATATCATTCCATGCTTTGCTTCAAAAGCTGGTCCCTTAGGTCCATCTAAAGGAGTTCCTATTGTATAACCTTCTTTTACTGCTTTAATAAGTTGAACTAGACCTTTTACCGAATCTTTTCCAGAAGACCCTCTTATCATTTTATATCCTAATTTTTCAAGAGGAACAGAAATTAATTCTCCATCAGCTGAAGGACTGGCAAGCCCAGCTCTCTTTTTTATAAATCCTAAAGCTAATACTGTAGATACTACTTTATTATGCCATAAAGCTAAAACATAATTTTTATCATTTTCTATATTTTCTTTTCCTATTATTTCTATCTTAAGAGTTAATTTTATTAACATAATGAAATAATAGACTAATAATCCATAAAATCTATACATTATTTTCTCCCATATTTATATTTCGATTATATCATCAAAAAAAACAATTTGCAAGAATTATAGGAACTATCCTAAGAATTTACAAAAAAAGCTACTATCTTTTATCAAATTAAGATAATAGCTTTTTATTTATTTTAGACTAGAATAATCCAGGAATATTCATTCCACCAGTTACTCTTGACATTTCTTTTTCAGATAATTCTTCAGCTTGTCTCATTGCTTCTTTTACTGCAGAAAGTACTAAATCTTCTAACATTTCTTTATCTGATACTGCATCTTTTATAGTTTCTTCTAATATTGAAATACTAAGAACTTCTTTTTGTCCATTAGCTTTTACTACTACAGCTCCACCACCAACAGATGCTTCAACTTCTTTTCCTTTTAATTCTTCTTGTATTTTTAACATTTCTTGTTGCATAGCTTGTGCTTGTTTTATTATATCCATTTGATTTGCTCCAGTTTTAGCTGTTTTTAATTTTCTTACCACTTTAAAATCCTCCTAAATAATTTGTCTCACACAAGACATTATACATAATTTTAAAAATTATTTCAATAGTAAATTTCTAAATTTGGAGCATAAACTACAGGTTTATAAAAAAATTCTTCTAAAAATTCATCTTTTTGTAATATTTTTTCTACACCAATATTTAAAGAAAGCTTTGAAAAAATATATTTAGGAAGAAATTTTCTAAATATTTCTTCTAATTTTCTACTTTCTAAACTTTCTATAACTGTATAATCTTTAAGCTCTAAATCTTTAGCTAAGTCTGATATAGTTTTTTCTAATCCCCCAATCTCATCTACAAGCCCAATCTCTTTTGCTTCTTCCCCTAACCATACTTTTCCTTGAGCTATTTTCTGAACATCTTCTATTTTCATATTTCTACCTAAAGCAACTTTTGAAATAAATTCCTCATATCCTTCTAAACTAGAATAATATATCTTATCTCTTTCCTCTTTAGATAAAGGTTTTGTTATATCATATAAATTTGTAAACTTCCCATTAGTAATTTCTTCATAATTAATTCCCATTTTTTCTACTAATTTTGAGACATCTGGAATTATACTTACAACACCTATAGAACCTGTAATTGTTTCTTTATTAGCATATATTTTATCTCCAGCTGAAGCTATATAATATCCTCCAGAAGCAGCAGCTCCACCCATTGAAATATATACAGGTTTTTCTACCTTTCTTATAGCTTCATATATTATATCTGAAGCAAGAGCCGACCCTCCAGGAGAATTTATTCTTAATACAATTCCTTTTACATTTGCTAGTTTATCAGCCTTCAATAATTTATCTTTTATTACATCTGGTTCAATTTTATTTTCTATTTGAGGATTATCACCAGAAGTTATACTTCCCTCAGCATAAATTACAGCTATCTTATCTTTATTTTCTATAATTTTATAATCAATTTCCTCAGCTAATCTTTGGAAATAATCATCTATTGTTATTAATTCTTTTATCTCTCTTTTTTCTAAAAATTCTTCATAATACATTATTTCATCTATAATTTTATTTTCTTTCAAAATCTCTGGAGTTACCATTACAAACTCTCCATTTAAAATCTTTTCATTAAATTTTTCATCTTTTATACCTCTAGTTTCCTTTATATTTGAAATATAATTATTATAAAGCTTATCTAATAATCTTGTTGTATTTTCTCTAAATTCTTGACTCATTTCAGAAGAAACATAAGTTTCTCCAAAAGATTTATAATCCCCTATATGAATAACATTAGCTCCAATAAATAATTTATCACCTAAATTTTTATAATATGGATAACGAGCAGAATATCCACTTATATATGAATGAGCCCATTTATTGTTTGGCATTATTATCTCATTTCCAATAAGAGCTAAATTATAATTATGATTATCTAATCCTTCAGAATAAACATAAATTTTTTTATCCTTTTCCTTTAACTCACTAGCTTTTTCTTTTAACTCTTCAATCTGAGCTCTATTTAATCCAGTATTTCCCAATTTTAAGACAATCCCTTGTACTCTTTTATCTTTTTCTATTTTATCTAATTTATTTAAAAGTCCATAAAAATTAATTTTATTATCTATATCAAAAGGATTTTTTATTTTATTTTCTAAAACTTTATTATCTAATGAAATTTCTAAATAAACTTTTTCAGGAATTGCTGGTTTTCTATTATCTATTTTTATAAGTTTACTTATTACAAAAATTGCTAATCCTAAAATAATTAACCTAAACATTGATTTAAAAAGTTCTACCAATAAAAATTTAATTAAATTTTTTATTTTTCTAAAAATTTTCTTTCCTCTCTTTTTTTTAGATATTTTTTTTTCTTCTTGTTTTTCCACAACTTCTTCATTAATATTATTTTCCAATTTCTCCACCCTTTTCATTAATAATTATAAAATACACTTCCACCTATAAATTCTTTTAATATTGAATCACTTGGTACTAAAGAAGACTCTATATCTACAAAGCAACTTAAAAGTTCTACTAATTTTTTAGCTTCTTCATATTGTGGTGAATCTATATCAACTTTTATAAGTTCTCTTATAGCATATGGTTTTAATATACCTAATTCATAACTTAAACTTGAATTAAAAATGGCATCAGCATCTTCTTGAAAAGGAAATATCCATTTTTCTTCTCCTTTTCTTATAGAATTCCACATTTTTAATGTTTCTTCTCCTTCTGTATCTCTAGATAAACTATCTCTAACAATTCTTCTTATTTTTCTAACATCTGTTGTATGTACTCTATTATGTCTATCCATATTAGTTTGTGTTAAGCAACTAATATAAATTTTATATTTATTTTCTCTAGGAATATATTTAGTAAGCTCATCATTTAATCCATGAATTCCTTCTATTATAATTATTCCCCCCTCTTCTAACTGTACTTTATGACCTTTAGGTTTTCTTTCTCCTGTAAAGAAATCATATAAAGGTAACTCAGTTTCTTTACCATCTATCAAATCTTTTAAATTTTTATTTAAAAGCTCAATATCTAAAGCATAAATAGTTTCAAAATCTTTATTCCCATTTTCATCTAGTGGAACATTTGCTCTTCCTACATAATAATCATCTAAAGATATTGCTAAAGTTTGTATTCCACAAGTTTGTAAATGTAGTCTTAATTTTTTAGACAAAGTAGTTTTTCCAGATGATGATGGCCCTGCTATTGTAACTATTTTTATATTTTTATTTTTTATAATATCATTAGACATCTTATTTATTTTTTTACTATGTAATGTTTCATTTAGCATTATAAGTTCTGCAATTTCTCTGTTAAATACTTTCTTATTAATACTTCCTGCAAAATTGATTCCCATTATTTTTTCCCAAGTATTTCCTTCTTGGAAAGCTTTTGCTATTTTTGGAGTATCTTTCATCGGAGCTATTTCCCAATTATATATTTCCATTGGAGTTTTTAGTATAAATCCATTATTATACTTGTATAAATCAAAATCTTTTATTTTTCCAGTTCTTTTTTCTGGCATTAAATAAAAATAATCAGTATAATCTCCCACTTTATATTCTTTAATTTTTGCCCAACCACAATTTTTTAAAAGTTCTTTTATATCCTCTCTTAAAATATTTTTTCCTTTTTCTTTTAAAACTTCTATATTATCAGTTATCATTTCTATTGGAATATCATCATTTATTATTTTCTTCATTTCATTTTTTATTTTCTCATACTCTTTTTTAGTTAAAGAAATTAACTTTCCATCAAAATAAACTTCTCCATAAGAACCATTATTTAAAGAATTTTGAATCTCCACATCATAATCAGGGTATAATTTCCACATGGCTTTTAAAAAAACTAATTTTATTGTTTCATATTGTTTGCTCTCTAAAATTTTGCTCATAACTACCTCCACAATAAATCTTTTTTATAATTATATTATATTGACGGATTTTTAACAATATTTGTTCTAGTTTTTTAGAAATTTAAAAGAATTAAAAAATATTTCTATAAAAACCAAGCTTTTCGCAATAAAAAATAAAAGATTTCCTTTTTTATTCTAATCTAAATATATCATTTTTTTAGTCATTCCACCATCAACTAAAATATTTGCTCCATTTATAAAATCATTTTCCTCATTACTTAAAAATAAACAAAGATTTACAATATCCTTAGGTTTTCCAACTCTTCCAGAGGGATGTTGGCTATGGTCTTTCTCTCTAAGACTTTCATAATCTTCTACTTCTATCCATCCAGGACTTATTGCATTTACTGTTATTCCAGTTCCACTAAGAGAAACACAAAGAGTATTAGTTAAAGATACTATTCCTCCTTTAGAACTTCCATATGCCTCCCATCCAGCTTCATTTTGGTTAAATCTTGTAGAAGCTATATTTATAATTCTTCCAAAACTAGCTCCATTATTTATTTTTATAAATTCTTTACAACAAATAAAACTTCCTCTTAAATTTGTATTTATAACTTCATCAAACTCATTAATTTCTATTTCAGTTATAGATTTATTAAATTTGCTGATAGCTCCATTATTTATCAAAATATGTACTTCTCCAAATTTTTCTTTAATCATTTGAAAAATATTTTTTATTTCTTTTTCATTTTTTAAATCCATTTTAAAAAAATGTACATTTTTATTTTCAAAATTATTTTCCAATATATCTAAAGCAAAAACATCATATCCTTTTTGAGCAAAACCCTCAACAAGAGCTTTTCCTATTCCTTTAGCTCCACCTGTAATAATAACTCTTTTCATAATATTAGCTCCTTTTATAAATTATTTTTCATCAAATTAAAAATATACAAAAATCTTAAATAAATTTTTTTAAATATTATTTTTAACTTTCATATATTTTTATTATACTATAATATTTTTTTATTCATTTAATAAAATATTCATTTTATATCTGTTTTGTAATTATAATTTTTAATATATTAAAAGGGCTATTTGAAAATAATTTTTATCTTCAAATAGCCCCCTATATTATATCGATCGTAGGTCATCTACTCCTTCCATCGAAATATTTTAATTTTTATAAAATAAATCGTTATCTTTTACAATTTCCTTTATCTATAATCAATTTTTTCATATTCTATTACGACTATTTCTATATACATTTCTTTTTCTATCAAATACTTTTTTCTAAAATAATAAATTTATTAAGAACTTTTTTGTTTTTGTTATATAGAATTATCTTAAAATAATTTTCTTTCTTACCACCAATACCAAAAATGAGAATATTCCTTATTATAATAAGGTCCCACGAATATTAGCTTTTATTTGATGATAATCTCAAAAATTATTAAATATATAGAATACTTTTTCTTGTCCTCTGAAAATAATCATATAACTTTATATGTTATTTTCTAATTTACTTGTCCCACTGGACTCACCTCCATATCTTTTATTTACTAATTTATACCTCATAAATTTTATTTTGTCAATACTTTTTTATAAAAAAATTTATTTTATATATATTTTTTTTATAAAACTTAATAATATAAAAATTACTTATCTTTTAAAGCTTCATTCCATTGAGGATTGTACTTCTTTATTAACTCTATTTCTAATTTTTTTATTTCTTCTACATTTTCTAAGGAACAAATCCAAAAAGTAATTTTATTAAATTTTTTATTTATTAAACTATTTATATGACAGTTGGTTTGTTGTCCATCTTTGTAACAATTCTTTGGAGTTATATTTCCATACCCTATATTAATTCTCTTATAAAATGAATCTAAACATCTTCCAATATATACAATTTCATCATCTAAACAATATAAATATAAGCCTTTTAAATTTAATACTTCTTTATCTATTATCTTAAATTTACAATATTCTCTATCTCCATATTTATTTAAAAACAATTCAAATTTATTATTTCCTATCAGTTTTAATTTTTCTAAAAATTTTCCTAATGGATAATTATAATACTCTATAAATTCCTCTAAATTTAATTTTTTATACTTTTTTTCTTGTAAAGTTTCAAATAAAGTTTTATTATTTTTTAATGAAAATAAATTATTTAAATCTTTTTTTATAAATATTAAATCTATTTTTTTAAATTCTAGTATTTTTCTATTAACTTCTAAAATCACAATATCTCCTTTTAGTGTAAAAAATAAGACTGCCATAAATTTAATTAAAAATTTATAACAGCCTTTACTATTTTTATATTTATTTAATTTTAGTGTTTTTTAGCATATTTCATAGAGTCAAATGCAACTGCTGCTATTATTATAGCTCCTTTTATGATATATTGCCAGTAAGGACTTACTCCTACATAAGTTAATCCATAGTTAATAACTGTTAAAATTATAACTCCTGTGATAACTCCAGAAATTCTTCCAACTCCTCCGTAGAATGAAACTCCTCCAATAACACAAGCTGCAATTCCATCCATTTCATACATAAATCCTAAGTTATTAGTTGCTGATCCAATACGTCCTGCTTCTAAAAATCCTCCAAAAGCATAATAAACTCCTGATAATGCATATATAATAATTAAAGTTGCTGCAACATTTACTCCTGATACTCTAGCTGCTTCTGGATTTCCTCCAACAGCAAATAAGTTTTTACCAAATTTTGTTTTATTCCATAATGTCCACATTATAGCTGTACAAATAGCTGCATAAATTATTAAATAAGGTACTGTAAACCCAAATATATTAAATGAACCTTGAGCAAAACTACTATAGTTTCTACTAAATCCTGATATTGGAGATGCTCCTGCAAAGTCATAATATAATGAGTTTAATCCATAAACTATTGTCATAGAACCCATAGTTACTATAAATGGATGTAGATTTAAAAATGCTACTACAGTTCCGTTAAAAGCTCCTATTATTGCTCCTACAATAACTACTACTAAAATAACAACAAATACTGGTAACTCTCCTAATTCAGGATAAACTTTATGAACATTTGTTGAAGCTTGTAAAAGTGTTGCTGATATAACAGCTGCAAATCCAACTTGTCTTCCTGCTGATAAGTCTGTACCAGTTGTAACAATAAGTCCTGCTACTCCTAAAGCTATAATTGCTCTTACTGATGATTGAGTTAAAATATTTTTAAAGTTTCTAATACTTAAAAAAGATGGCTCTTTTATAATTATTAAAACAAGCATTGCAAATAAAACTAAATATAATCCACTTTGGATTAAAACTTTTTTGATATCTACTGTTCCTTCTTTTGTTCTTGGTAAATTCATGATTATCTCCTTATTAAATTTTGATTATAAATATTTTGCAGAAAGAGTTAAAATTTCCTCTTGTGTAGTTTCACTTGTCTTAACTATTCCAGCAACTCTTCCATTACTCATTACTAAAATTCTATCTGTAACCCCTAAAAGTTCAGGCATTTCTGATGAAACCATTATTATCCCTTTATTTTTTTTAGCTAACTCTATCATTAATTGATAAATTTCATATTTAGCTCCTACGTCAATTCCTCTTGTAGGTTCATCTAACATTAATACATCAGGTTGTGTTAAAAGCCATCTTCCTAATATAACTTTTTGTTGGTTTCCTCCAGAAAGAGTTCCTATTTGTGTCCCTTGATTTGGAGTTTTAACTCTCATACTATCTATAACCCATTTTGTGTCTTCTATCATTTTTTTATTATCTAAAAGTCCTAAAACTTTAGTTTTATAAGAATCAAGATTTGAAATTATAGAGTTTACTTTAATATCTAGCATACCAAATATTCCTGTTGCTCTACGCTCTTCTGTAACAAGAGCAAATCCATTTTTAATAGATTCTTTAGGATTTTTATTTTTTACTTCTTTTCCATTTATGATTATTCTTCCTGAAGCTTTTTCTCTTACACCAAATATAGTCTCTATTACATCAGTTCTTTTTGAACCTACAAGTCCTGCTATTCCTAAAATTTCTCCTTTATGTAATTCAAAAGAAGCTTCTTTTACTGATGGTTGATTTAATGCAGTTAAATTTTCTACTTTTAATATAACTTCTTTTACACTATTGTCTTTTTTAGGAAAACGATTTGTTAAATCTCTTCCAACCATCATATTAATTATCTGGTCAGTTGTTAAATTTTTAACAGATTCTGTAGCAACCCATTTTCCATCTCTCATTATTGTTATATCATCAGATATTTTTTTTATTTCTTCCATCTTGTGAGAAATATAAATTATTCCACATCCTTCTTTTCTTAATTTATTTATAATTTTAAATAAATGTTCTACTTCATTTTCTGTTAAAGATGAAGTTGGTTCATCCATAACTATTATTTTTGAATTATATGACACAGCTTTTGCTATTTCTATCATTTGTCTTTGTGAAACTGATAAATCAGCAACTTTCATACGAGGGTCTACATTTATCTCTAAATCTTTAAAGATTCTTACTGTATCATCATACATTTTCTTTTCATCTACAAATAAACCTTTCATAGGAAATCTTCCAAGCCAAATGTTATCAAGAACATTTCTTTGAGTTACTTGGTTTAATTCCTGATGAACCATTGAAACTCCATTTTCTAAAGCATCTTTAGCTGATACAAAGTTTATTTCTTTTCCATCTAAAGATATTTTTCCACCATCTTTTTTATAAATTCCAAATAAACATTTCATAAGAGTTGATTTTCCTGCTCCATTTTCACCCATAAGAGCATGAACACTACTAGGTCTTACTTTTAAATTTACCCCATCAAGAGCTTTTACTCCTGGAAACTCTTTAGAAATATTTTCCATTTCTAATAAATATTTTCCATCTACCATTTTATCTCCTTCAAATAATTTTTTAAAATTTTAAATTCAGCCCTCACTAAATTTAAAATTATAAAAATTTATATTTATTAATTTTGATACAGTACCTTTATTTTATAAGAGAGAGTGTTTCCACTCTCTCTTTAAATTTAAAGATGTTTCTATTTTTTATTATTTATATTCAGCAACATTTGTTTTATCTATTCCAATACTTGGAACTAATAATACTCTATTTTCAAGAACTAAATCTGTTCCTTCAACAGCATCTTTTCCAGCTGCTAAGTTTACAGCTATATCAAATGTTCCTTTTCCTTGTCCTTTAGCGTCATTTAGAACTGTTCCTGCCATTTCTCCAGCTTCTATTTTAACTAAAGCTTCTGGTAATGCATCAACACCAAATACTGGTAATGATTTTCCAAATGCTTTTTGAGATTCAATTGCTCCTAAAGCCATTCCATCATTGTTACATAAAATAACTTCTATTTTATTTCCATTAGGTCCTGATAACCATGCATCCATTTTGTCTTTAGCCATAGCTGTATCCCACATAGCTGTATCTAGGTGTAATTCTTCTGTTTTAATTCCCATTTCGTTAAGAGTTTTTATAGAATAAATTGTTCTTGCTTCAGCATCTGGATGTCCTGGTTCTCCTTTAAGCATTACATATTGAATAACTCCATCTCCGTTTAAATCTAAAGCTGGATTTTCTTTCCATAATTTAGCTACTAATTCTCCTTGAGCTATTCCTTGAGCATTAGGGTCAATTCCTACATAATAAGCTTTATCATAAGAGTTCATTACAGCTTCAGATGGTCTTCTGTTGTAGAATACTACTGGAACTCCTGTAGGTTTTATTTTATTTATAACAACTTCACCAGCAGCTGGGTCAACTAGGTTTATAGCTAAAGCATCTACTCCTTTTGATAACATAACATCTATTTGCTCATTTTGAGTTGTTTGGCTATTTTGAGAGTCATTCATTTGAAGGTCTACTTTATCTGCTACTTTTCCAGCTTCTTCAGAAACTACTTTTCTAAATAAAGCTATAAAGTTATCATCATATTTATAAGCTGTAAGCCCTACTCTTAATTTAGGTGCTTCCTCAGTTTTCTTTTCTCCTCCACATCCTACTAATCCTGCAGCTAGTACAATAGCTCCTAATAATAATCCTGTTTTTTTCATAACAAACTACCTCCTAAGTTTTTTTGTTTCTTTTTTATTTTATTTTAAAAACTTTTATTTTTTTAGATGTATTTTTATTTATTTTTGTCTATTCAAGCTAAAAATAAACTTTGTTTTTTGTTTATAAACATTATTTTTATTATATATTTTTGCTTTTTCTGGTAAAAATTTTATAACATCTGGATAATCTTGTGTTTCTATACAAAATCCCATATGATTTTCAGCTTTTATATTATTTGATAGTACTTCAGCTCCTTTTACATAATTTCCTGTATATATAACTCCTACTGGTTGGTCTGTAATAACCTCCATAATTCTTCCAGATTTTTCATCTGTAAATTTTGCAACTATTTCATCTCTTCCATTAAATATAAATGGATGGTCCAAACCATTTCCAACTATTTTTATTTGTTCAGCATTTGAATTAAATATTTCAGAAAATCTCTTACCTTTTCTCATATCCATTATAGTGTTATCAACTTTAGATATTTTTACAGGTAATGTAACTTCATCAACTTCTACATATTCATCACAATGAAGTTCTATTATTTGATTATCCACTACTTCTTTTAAATCTCCACTTAAATTAAAATATGAATGATTTGTAAGATTTATATAAGTATCTCTATCTGGAATTCCTTCATAACTTATTTCTAAAACATTTTTATTTAAAGTATAAACTACTTTTAAATTTATCTCTCCTGGGAAATTAGCCTCTAAATGAGGAGAAACTCTTGTTAAAACTAAACTTGATTTATCTTTATCTTGTTTTTTTTCTACATTCCAAACTTTTGCAGCATAGTGCTCTGGATAACCATGTAAATTATTATTTCCATTATTTTTTTCAAGTTCATATTTTTTTTCATTTATTATTAGTAATCCATCTTTTATTCTTCCAGCATTTCTTCCAACTATAGCTCCAAAATGAATTCCAACTTTTTTTTCATAATCTTCTATATTATCAAAACCTAATACTACATTTTCAAAATTTCCATTTTTGTCAGGAGTCATTATTTTTCTTATAATTCCTCCATAATTTAAAATTTCAACTTCTAAAAACTCATTTTTTAAAGTGTAAGCTTTAACTTCTTCATTTTTTTTAGTAATTCCAAAATATTTTTCTGTAATTTCCATTTTTATCTCCTAATTTTTTATAAATTTTTCAGTAAAAATTTTATTTTCAAAAATATTTTCTACAACTACTGCTATTGGGCAATAAAAATATAAATCTTCTCCTAATTTAGTAGGTTCTATTCCACATTTTTGTATATCTAAAGATATTTTATTTAGTTCAAATTTTAAAGTATCCATTAAAAATTTGCTAGAAAACATCTCTCCCACAAGTATAATTTTTTCAGGGTCTAACATAGAAATTAATATATTAAGCCCTCTAGCTATATGTTCCATAGCTTCTGTCATAACTTGTATAACTAAAAAATCTTTTTTCTTTATTCCAAATAAAATATCTCTTATATTTAATTCTCTTTCTTTTAATATATCTTTTAATATACTATATTTTCCTATTTTTATTTCAGAAGTTATTTTTTTTATAATAGCTTTTTCTGAAGATTCAGCTTCTAAACAACCTCTTTTTCCACAAGAGCATTTTCTAATACTACTAGGGTTTATAACTATATGTCCTATTTCCCCAGCCATAGAATTGTATCCTCTATAAACTTTTCTTTCTATACAACTAGTACTTCCAATTCCTTCACAAATATTAAGAATAACAAAATTTTCTGTATTTTTACAACTTCCTATTTGTTTTTCTACAAGTGCCATTGCTCTAACATCATTTTCTAGGAGAACTGGTATATTATACTCTCTTTCAAAATATTCAACTATTTTTGGAGTTTTTAATTTATAATGAGGAGCCATAACTGAAAGTCCTTTTTCTTCATCTATTACTCCTGTCATTACTATAGAAATAACTCCAATATTTCTAGAGGTTTTCATTTCTTTTTTTATTATTTTATCTATAAACTCTAAAGCATCTTCACTCTCTTGACTATCAAAAATAATTTTTCTTTTTCTTATAATTTCTCCACTTATTGTTCCATGAGTAATATATAAATATTGATTTGATGTAAAATTGATACCCAAAATATTTTTAAAATTTTCATTATTTATAGAAAGATAAACTGGTGGTCTTCCTCCTGTTGATTCTCCAACAGTTTTTTCTATTACCATTTTTTTCTCTAGGAGTTTCTTTACAACTTTAGAAATTCTAGCTAAAGTTAAATCAAATTTTTCAGAAAGTTCTAATCTTGATATTTCTCCAGATTCTTTAATTATTTTTAAAATTTCTTCTTCTCTAATATTTTCTTTCATAATTTTTGTATCTCCTATGTTCATCATTATTAAATTTAATACATTTTTTTCGATTTGTCAAAATTTTTTTAATCTTTTTATTTTACTTTTTTAACTTTTTTAAAAAAGTTCTATATATTTTTTATAAAATAAATTGTTTTTTTTCAATCTTAAAGTATAATTAAAATACAAAAGTTCATAGGAGGGCAAAATGGATATAAAAGAAATTATGTTAAAAAAATTCATAGAAGTTTTTGGAGAAAAAAATAATAAAGAATATTTTTTCACTCCTGGAAGAGTTAATTTAATTGGAGAACATATTGACTACAATGGAGGTTTTGTTTTCCCTTGTGCACTAGATTTTGGTACATATGCTATCTGTAGTAGAAGAGAAGACAATACTTTTAGAATGTATTCTATGAATTTTGAAAAAGATGGAATTATTGAATTTACCACAGATTCTCTAATAAAAACTAATGTTTGGGCTGATTATTGTAAAGGAATTGTAGATGTATTAATTAAAAAAGGATATAAAATTTCAAAAGGAGCTGATATTCTTTTATTTGGTAATATTCCTAATGGTGCTGGACTTTCATCATCTGCTTCTTTAGAAGTTTTAATGGGAACTATTGTCAACGAAATCAATTCATTAAATATTGATATGGTTGAAATTGTTAAAGTTGGTCAAATAGCTGAAAATCAATTTATTGGAGTTAGTTGTGGTATTATGGACCAATTCGCTGTTGGAATGGGTAAAAAAGACAACGCAATTCTTCTAGATTGTAATACTTTAAAATATGAGTATGTTCCTTTCAAATTAGATGGTATCTCTATAGTTATTATGAATACTAATAAAAGAAGAGGACTTGCTGATTCAAAATATAATGAAAGAAGAGCTTCTTGCGAAAGTGCTTTAAAAGATTTACAAGATAATGGTGTAAAAATAAATGCTCTTTGTGATATGACATTAGAAAAATTTGAAGAAGTTAAACATTTTATAAAATCTGAAGAAGCTTTAGTAAGAGTAAGACATGCTGTATCTGAAAATCAAAGAGTATTAGAAAGTGTAAAAAGTTTACAAGAAAATGATATTGAAAAATTTGGAAAATTAATGAATGCTTCTCATGTTTCTCTTAGAGACGATTATGAAGTAACAGGAAAAGAATTAGATTCTATAGTTAATGCTGCTTGGGAAGCACCAGGAACAGTAGGAGCTAGAATGACTGGAGCTGGATTTGGTGGTTGTGCTGTAGCTCTTGTTAAAAATGAGTCTATTAATGACTTTATTAAATTTGTTGAAGAAAAATATACAAAAGAAACAGGACTTGTTCCAGCTTTCTATGTAGCTAATGTTGGAGATGGTTCTAAAAAGTTAGGTGATATATAATGACAAATATCTATGTAGAAATTGAAAAATTATTAAACTATGCTATTTTTCATAATTTTATAGAAAAAGAAGATAAAATATATTTTAGAAATAAACTTTTAGCTTCTCTTAATATAGATTCTTATGAAAATATAGAAGAAACTGAAGAAAATGTAAAAAATCTTCCAATAGAAAATTCTTATGATATTCTTAACAGAATTTGTGATTGGGCTACTGAAAATCATTTAATAGAAGGAACTTTTGACGAAAGAGATTTACTTGATACAAAAGTTATAGGAGAATTAATCCCTAGACCTAGTGAAATTATTAAAAATTTCTTTACAGATTATAAAGAATCTCCTAAAAAAGCAACTGATAATTATTATGCTTTCTCTCAAAATACAAATTATATTAGAGTAGATAGAATAGCTAAAAATCTTCATTGGTATTCAAATACTGAGTATGGTAATTTAGAAATAACTATAAATCTTTCTAAACCAGAAAAAGACCCAAGAGATATAGCAAAAGCTAAACTTGCCCCTCAATCTTCTTATCCTAAATGTCTATTATGTAAAGAAAATGAAGGATATCAAGGAAGAATAAATCATCCAGCAAGACAAAATCATAGAATAATTCCTTTAACATTAACTAATGAACCTTGGTTCTTGCAATATTCTCCATATGTTTATTATAATGAACATTGTATATTATTCTCTGGAGAACATAGACCTATGAAAATTGACAGAGGAAGTTTTGAAAGAGTATTAGAATTTGTAGATATATTCCCTCACTATTTTGTTGGTTCTAACGCTGATTTACCAATAGTTGGAGGTTCTATTTTAACTCATGACCATTTCCAAGGTGGTTGTCATGAATTCCCAATGGCTTTAGCTAAAGCTGAAAAAACTTATACTATAAAAGGTTATGAAGATATAACAGTTGAAAAAGTATATTGGCCTATGTCAGTAGTAAGATTAAGAGGAAATTCAAAAGAAAGATTGGTTGAATTATCTGATAAAATTTTATTAAAATGGAGAAACTATTCTGATGAATCTTGTGATATTTTAGCTTTCTCAGGAGAAACTCCTCATAATACTATAACTCCAATAGCAAGAAGAAAAGGAAATGACTATGAAATTGATTTAGTTTTAAGAAATAATAGAACTACTGAAGAATTTCCATTAGGAATTTTCCATCCTCACAAAGAATTACATAATATCAAAAAAGAAAATATAGGTCTTATTGAAGTTATGGGACTTGCAGTATTACCTGGAAGATTAAAAGAGGAACTTTCAATACTAGAAGATTTATTAGTAAAAGAAAATTCTCTTGAATTTATAGAAAAAAATGAAAAAGTTCAAAAACATTTAGATTGGTGTAAAAATATTTTAGAAAAACATTCTAATATAAATTCTAATAATGTGGGAAAAATATTAAAAGAAGAAGTTGGTATTACATTCTCAAAAGTATTAGAGGATGCTGGAGTTTATAAACAAACCGAAGAAGGAAAAAAAGGATTTGATAGATTTATTGAATCATTATAAAATAAAGAAAGGTTCACTATAATGTAGTGAACCTTTTTTATCTTATAAAGCATTAATTTTTATTTCTGGCTTTTCTTCTACACAAGCTCCTTCTAATTCATCATAACTTCCATCTTCAGATGCATAACATACTTTATCTTTTAAAAGAGCTTCACCATATTCTATTTGCTCTTTTAATTTAGCTATATATTGTTTTAATAATTCTAACTTTTCTTTAATTATTCTTTTTTGTATATCATTTGTTTTCTCTTCAAATTCTTTTCCTTTAACAAATTCTTCCAACCTAGCTAATTTTTCAACTTCCATTTTATATTCATCTTTCATATATTTTAAATTTGTTTCCATACTCATATTTATCCCTCCAAAATATTTTTATTTTAATAATTTTTTTATCAATTATTTTTTATACCTAAATATTATCATATATTTAATTAAAAGTCAATAGTTTTTTGTAATAATTTCATTTTTAAAATAAAGAATAAATAAAAAAAGAGTTAATTGAGTAACTCTTTTTTACTTTAAGGTATAATTATAATTCAAACTCTATTAAAGCTTTTGCTGTAATTACTTTTACATTCTTCTTGTCTGTTATAGGAGTCCCACAACCAGAACATCCACCTCCACAACATCCATCTATACCACAAGAATGATGTTCTTCTTCTCCACCCATTCTTTTTAAATAATCTTCATATGTTTCTATATATCCATCTTTTAATAAAGAATCAAAAGCTTTTTCTAATTCTTCTTGATTAATACCTAAATTTTTCATAATAGCTTCATCACTATAAGTTTTTCCTGTAACTAAAAACTCCATTATTTTTCTTTCTATATCAGTCATATTTCCTCCTATTTTTATGAAACAATTACATTTTTATAATTAGATTATACTTTATTATCTATTTTGTGTCAATGTATATTAAAAGTATTTTCTCTAATAGATAATATATGATATAATATATTGTAATTTTTTGGAGGTGTAAATGAAAGAAATAAAAGTAAATCTTAGAGAAAATAATTTAAAAGAAGATACTTTTTTAGAAAGTATTAGAACTAGTTACAGAAAAAAAATTTGGTCTAAATTTGTAAAAGCTATAAATGATTTTGATTTAATCGAAGATGGAGATAAAATAGCTGTTGGAGTTTCTGGGGGAAAAGATAGTCTTTTACTTTGTAAACTTTTCCAAGAATTAAAAAGAGATAAAAGCAAAAATTTTGAAGTTACTTTCATAAGTATGAATCCAGGTTTTGAAGCTATGGATATTGAACAATTTAAAAAAAATCTTGAAATTTTAAATATCCCTTGTCATATTTTTAATTCAGATGTTTGGGAAATTGCTTTTAGGGAAGACCCTGAAAATCCATGCTTTTTATGTGCCAAAATGAGAAGAGGAGTTCTTTATAATAAAATTGAAGAATTAGGATTTACAAAATTAGCCCTTGGACATCATTTTGATGATATTGTAGAGACTGCTCTTATTAATATGTTCTATGCCGGAACTATAAAAACTATGGTTCCTAAAGTTCCATCAACAAGTGGAAAATTATCAGTTATTAGACCAATGGCTTATATAAAAGAAGAAGATATTATTTCTTATACAAAAAGAAATAATATTCAAGCTATGGGTTGTGGATGTCCTGTAGAATCTGGAAAAACTGATTCTAAAAGAAAAGAGATAAAAAATCTTTTAAAAGAATTGGAGTCTAAAAATAAAAATATAAAACAAAGTATATTTAATTCATTAAAAAATATTAATCTTGATTTTATTATGGGTTATACTAGAGGAAATAAAAATGATAAAAATTAATAATATAAAAGAACTTAATTCTATGAAAATAGATAATTATTATTTTGAAGTTTTAGAAAATACAATAAAAATTTCTAATAAAAAAGAAAAATATGAAATAAATATCAATTATAGGAATGATAATATTATTTCTACATTAGAAACGATTAAAAAACTTACTGAAATTAAAATCTCTCTTGATAAATTTCAAGAGAGAGAAATTTTATCTTATATAGAAAGTAAAGGCTTTAATAAAACACTATGGAATTCTATTGGTAAAGCCATGCATAAATTTAATATGATAGAATCTGGAGATAAAATTGCTGTGGGAATATCTGGGGGAAAAGATAGTCTTGTTCTTTTTAACTCACTTATTAGAATTAAAAAAATTGCTAATATAGATTTTGAAATAGTTCCTATCCATATTCACATGAAAGAAGATACATCTGACCTCACAGAATTAAAAAAATATATTGAAAAGTTTGGTTATAATTTACAAGTAATAGAAACTAATTTAAAAAATTTAGTTGTTGGAGAAACAAAAGAAAAAAATCCTTGTTTTCTTTGTGGTAGAATAAGAAGAGGAATATTATACACTACTATGAAAAACCAAAATCTAAATAAATTAGCTCTTGGACATCATAAAGATGATATAGTAGAAACATTCCTATTAAATATAATTTATCAAGGAAATAGAAATATTATGAAGCCTAGTTATTTTTCTGAAGAACATCAAGTTCAAATAATAAGACCTCTAGCTTTTGTAGAAGAAAAAAATATAATTAGTTATTCTAAAAAACTTTCTTTACCTATATTAGAAGAAAAATGTCCTTATGAAAGTAGTGCAGATTCAAAAAGATTAAAAATCAAAAATATTATTAAGGATATTTCTTTAGAAAATCCTGATGTGAGAAGTATTATTTTAAATAGTATTGAAGATTTATTTTAAAACGTTTTAATTTTTAAATTATAAGAATAAGATAAGATATATAATCGTAAAAAAAATATTTTAATTATCAAAATTTTACTTGACTATTATTTCTCTTTGCTGTATAATTATCTTATAAAAAAGTAGGGAGGATTGTGATGGTTATTCCCTTAGCCTTTGCTGAAGAAAATAAAATTTTAAAAATTATAGAAATTTCAGATAAATGTAAAAATAAAAAATCACTTTTGGAAAAAGGATTTTGTTCTGGTAAAGAAATCATTTTAAAAAATAGTTCTTGTGGTAATTTTATTGTTGACATTAATGGATGTCAATATATTTTAGGTTTCGGTTATGCTAAAAATATATTAGTTGAGTAGTTTTACAGCTTTCGGGCTGTAAAAATTTTTGTCTATAAACTTTGCTTTGCAAAATATTTAATTTATAAATTTATTTTATAGTAGGAGGGAATTATGAATTTAACAGAACTAAAAAAAGGAGAGACAGCTAGAATTATTAAAATAGGAAAAATTGGCGAATTAAAAAAAAGACTTATAGAAATGGGAATAACTCCAGGAGAAATTATAAAATTTGATAGAAATGCTCCATTAGGTGACCCTCAAGAATTTTTAGTTAAAGAAAATGGTATTTCTATAAGAAAAGAAGATGCAAAAAATATTGAAATTGAATTAGTCAAATAAGTTTAAATTTTTATAAAGGTGGTGTCTTATGATTAAAATAGCATTTGCTGGGAATCCAAATGTTGGAAAAAGTGCATTAATAAATGCCATTGCCGGTTCTAATTTAAAAGTTGGAAACTGGGCAGGGGTTACTGTTGAAAAAAAAGAAGCGTCTTTCACTCATAATGGTGAAGAAATTACTATGGTTGACTTACCAGGGGTATATAGTCTTAGCCCTAGAAGTTTAGAGGAAAATATTACAAGAGATTTTATAACTGATGAAAAACCAGATGTTATTATAAATGTTATTGAAGCTCCAAATATTGAAAGAAACTTATATCTTACATTGCTTTTAAAAGAGTTAGGAAAACCTATGGTTATGGCTTTAAACTTTTATGATGAATTTGAAGCTTTAAATCATAGTCTTAATTTATCATTACTTTCTGAAAAGTTAGAAATGCCTGTTGTTAAAACTTCTGCTCTTAAAAAGACTGGACTTACTGAACTTCTTAACAAAGCCATTGAAGTAGCAAAGAAAAAAGAAGTTCCTAATTTTAGGATTACTTTTGATTCTTTTATTGATAAACAATATCAAATTATCAAGGCTAAAATCAATTCTGACAAAACTTTTGATAAAGTAGTGGAAAAATACGGAATAAATTTTGTTATTATCAAACTTTTAGAAAAAGATAGTAATTTCTTACAAAAAGCAAAAGATAATTTTGGGCTTGATATTGAAAATTATTTAGATGAAAATATAAAAATTATTGAAGATAGATATGAAGATGATATTGATACTATTTTAGCAGAAAGAAGATATGGCGAAATTAAAGGGATATTAGCTGATACTTTAAGAACTTCATTAAAATCAAGATTAGATTTTTCTGAAAAAATCGATAAAATTCTTTTAAACAGAGTTTTAGGTCTCCCTATTTTCTTCTTAATAATTGGACTTTTAATGACTATTGTATTCAATGGAAGTGCTCCTTTTATTGATTGGATAGATGGATTTATTGGTGGTTTCGTTGGAAAATATGCTGGTATTTTAGTAGAAGGAACTCCAGAATGGTTACAATCACTTGTTGTTGATGGAATAATTGGAGGAGTTGGAGGAGTTTTAACTTTCGTTCCTTTGATGTTCTTATTATATTTCTTCTTATCAATATTAGAAGAAAGTGGATATATGTCTAGAGTTGCTTTCTTAATGGATAAAATTATGAGAGGACTTGGACTAAATGGAAAATCTTTCGTTCCTATGGTTGTTGGATTTGGTTGTACTGTACCAGCTATTTATGCTACAAGAACACTAGAAGATGAAAATTCTAGAAAACTTACAGCAGCTCTTACTCCATTTATGTCTTGTGGAGCTAGACTTCCAGTATATGGATTATTTACTGCTGCATTCTTTGGTCAAAAAGCTGGACTTATAGTTATGTCATTATATATGTTTGGAATTGTAATGGCTATAATTGTAGGATTATTCTTAAAAAGATTTAAAGAGTTTAAAGGTGAAAATAAAGCTTTACTTATAGAACTTGCTCCTTATCGTATTCCTAGTTTAAAAACTATAATGAAATCTGCTGGTAGAAGAACAGGTGGATATTTGAAAAAAGCTAGTAGTATCATCCTTGGAATTTTAATGCTTCTATGGGCTTTAACATATTTCCCTAACAATGGAAATGCTGAAAAATCTTATATGGCTTCAATTGGAAAAGTTATAGCTCCTGTCTTAAAGCCTACTGGTTTTGCTGATAGATGGGAACCTGTTGCTGCTGTAATTCCTAGTATTGCTGCTAAAGAAGTTGTTGTTGGATTTATGGCTCAAGTTTTAGAACTACCAGAATCTGATGAAGGTGAAGAAGAAGTTACAACTTTCAAAGAAGATTTAATGGAACAAGTTGCAGGACTTGGTGGAGCTGTTGTTGATTCTGTAAAAGGAATATTAAGTTTCAATATCAGTGGATTATTTACAGCCCCTTCTGGAGAGGAAGTTGAAGAAGAGGGACAAGGAGTAGTTGAAGCTACTAGAAATCTATGGACTGATGATTTAGCACCACTTAGAGCATACTCATTTATGATTTTCATTTTAACTGTTGTTCCTTGTGCCGTTACTTTAGGAGCTATTAAACAAGAATTTGGAATAAAATATTTATTAAAATTAACAGCAATGATGTTAATTATTCCATATATTTGTTCTACTCTCGTTTTCCAAATTGGTCGTTTATTTATCTAACTTTCTATTGAAAGGAAGTGAATTTTATGAAAACTTACATATTAATCGCTATATTAATTTTATTAGCTATATATTCTTTTAGAGGAATTTATAGAAATTTCACAGGAAAAGATGGATGTGCTTCTTGTGGACATGATAAAAAAAATGGTGGATGCAGTTGCGGTGGTAACTGTGGAGATTCGAACTGTAATTGTAAACATGATTAATAATAAAATTGTAATTAAGTTTTGTAAAAGAGGTTAGTAACTATTTACTAACCTCTTTTATTTGTTATTTATTATATATATCATTTTTAAATTATTTATAAAAAAATTGACATTTAAATAAAATATGATATACTTTAATTATGAGCTATTATGTTACATTTATTATTTTTATTTTACTTTAAGGAGGTTAATATGAACAAAAAAAACATTTTAAAACTTATAACAGGAACAATAATGTTAGGAATGCTTGTTGGTTGTGGTGGAGAAAAAAAGGAAGCTAATGGTGATTTGGATAGAAGTAAACATTTTATAACTGTTGCTACTGGTCCAACAAGTGGACTATATTATCCAATAGGTGGAGCTTTTTCTAAAGTTATAAAAGATTTAGGATATAAATCATCTGCACAAGCAACTGGGGCTTCTGTAGAAAATATAAGCCTAATATTAAATGGTGGTGCAGACCTTGCTATTACTATGTCTGACTCTGTTGCTCAAGCTTATGATGCTTTCGGTGCTTATGAAGGTAAAGAACCTGCTAAAAATTTAAGATGTTTAATGGGATTATATCCTAATTATGTTCAATTAGTTACTACTACTAAAACTGGTATTAAGAAATTTACAGATTTAAAAGGTAAAAGAGTTGGAGTTGGAGCACCTAATTCTGGTGTTGAATTAAATGCTAGAATGATGTATGAAGCTCATGGAATGACTTATGCTGATAGTAAAATAGATTATTTAAATTATGGTGAAGCTATTGACCAAATGAAAAATGGTTTAGTTGATGCTGTATTTGTAACAAGCGGAATTCCTAATGCTACTATAATGGAACTAGGTACTGTTGCAAAAACTGTTTTAGTTCCAATTGAAGGTGAAGGATTTAAAAAATTACAAGAAAAATATCCATTCTTCGTAGCTGCTGAAATTCCTGCAGATATTTATGATACAGATGGTCCAATTCAAACTGCAACAGTTAGAAATATTATGTTAATTAGAGAAGAATTACCTGAAGATGTTGTTTATGATATAACTAAAGGAATTTTTGAAAATATAGATGGAATTAAAGCTTCACATGCTACTTCTGAAAAACATATTTCTTTAGAAAATTCTCAAATAGGAGTACAAATTCCTTTCCATCCAGGTGCTGAAAAATACTACAGAGAAAAAGGAATAATTAAATAACTATGAAAAAGAAAAAACTGTTTTTGGGATTAATCATTTTTGGAATCCTTTTTTCATTAAAACTTTATAATGAAAAAATTTTATTAATATATAATATAAAAACCAACCAAATTTATATAAAAGAAAAAGTAAAGAATAATGATTTCATTGAATATAAATGGATTCATTCTTTTGAACATATTCCTTGGAAAGAAATGTTTCAAATTCAAAAAGATAATTCACTTATTTTAAAAGAAATTTCTGTTGCTGGATTTGGAGCTGGTATTCCTGAAAATAAAGGAAAAGTAGAAATACAAAAAGATGGTTTAATTCATATGACAAATATTAATCAAAAATTTGAAAATATCCAATGGATTAATTCCAAAACAGCTTTAGTATATATTTCTTTAAATAATAAAATTTTAATAAATGGTTATTCCTTACCTCATCATGAATTAATGAAACTAGAAATTAGAAGGAGGTTATCACTGTGACAGAAAAAATATTAGATGAAAAAAAGCAAGAAGAATTAATACAAAAATTTGATAAAGAAACAAAAACAAGAAAATTTGATAGTATTATTTTAACAAAATCTCTTTACTGGATTGCAATAATAATAGCTTTATATCATTTTTTGACATCAGCTCTTGGATATCCTGCTACTCATATGCATAGATCTTTACATGTAGCTATGATGCTTTCAATGGCTTTTGTTTTTTATCCTATGAGAAAAAAATCTCCTAAAAGAAAAATCCCATGGTATGATTATATTTTAATTATTTTATCCTTAAGTATAGCAGCATATATTTGGATAGATTGGGAAAATTTTATAAATAGAATGGGAACTCCTAATACTACTGATGTTATTTTAGGTACATTACTTATTCTATTAGTTATGGAAGCTTCTCGAAGAATATCTGGTTGGCCTTTAGTTATACTAAGTATTTTATTTATAATTTATGCATTAGTTGGAAGAAGTATGCCATCTATTTTTATGCACAGAGGATATACTTGGGCAAATGTTGTAAACCATTGCTTCATCAATACAGAAGGAATTTATGGAACCTCTGTAAGTGTTGCTTCAAGCTATATTTTTCTATTTATATTATTTGGTTCTGTTATGAATAAATCTGGAATGGGACAATTCTTTAACGATATTGCTTTAGCTATTGCTGGAAATTCAAAGGGTGGACCTGCAAAAGTTGCTGTTATTGCTAGTGGACTTTTGGGTTCTATAAATGGTTCTGCTGTTGCAAATGTTGTTACTACTGGAGCTTTCACTATTCCTCTTATGAAAAAAACTGGTTATTCTGATGAATTTTCTGGAGCTGCTGTTGCTACTGCTTCTGTTGGAGGTCAATTATTACCACCAGTAATGGGAGCTGCTGCATTTATAATGGCTGAAACTTTAGGAGTTAAATATAGTGTAATTATAAAAAGTGCTGTTATTCCAGCAATATTATATTATATAGGAATTTTAGTTCAAGTACAGCTTAGAGCTTCTAAAGAAGGATTTGTTGGAATTCCTAAAGAAAATCTTTTAAAAGCTAGAGATGTATTAAAAGTTAGAGGACATTTATTAATTCCAATTATATTCTTATTATACATGTTACTTCTAAGTGGAAGAACTGTTATATTCTCTGCTTTCTGGACAATAGTTTTAACAATTATTGTAAGTTTCTTTAGAAAAGAAACTAGAATGACACTTAAAGATATATTAGATGCTTTTGCTGAAGCTACACGTTCAACAGTATCTGTTGCAATAGCTTGTGCAATAGTTGGTATTATAATAGGAGTTGTTAGTTTAACTGGTTTTGGATTAAATATGGCTGATGCTATTATTGAATTAGGACATGCAAGTTTATTTTCTACATTAGTTTTAACAATGGTAACTTGTATGATATTAGGAATGGGACTTCCTAGTATCCCTGCATATTTAATTACAGCAACTATGGCTGCTCCTGCTTTGGTTCAACTTGGAATTAAAGATATGGCTGCTCATCTATTTGTATTCTATTTTGCAATGTTTGCTAATATAACTCCACCTGTTGCTTTAGCTTCATTTGCAGCTGCAGGAATTTCTGGTGGTAATCCTATGAAAACTGGGTTAGCTTCTGTTAAACTTTCTTTAGCAGGATTTATTATTCCATATATGTTTATATATAATTCTGGGTTATTGTTACTAGATGTTTCTGCTATAGGAGCATTAATTGTAGCTATTACTTCTACTTTAGGAGTATTTTTAATAGGTATATCTGTTGAAGGATATTTATTTACTAATTTAAATATTATATTTAGAGTTTTAGCATTAGTTGCTTCAATTATGTTAATTAATGCTAATAGAATTCAAGATGTAATTGGATTTGTTATATTATTATTTATTGTAGGTTTCCAATATATAAGAAATAAAAAATTACAAAATTAAAATTTTTATAAAATATAAAAATAAACTACATCTAAAATTTTAATTTCTTAAAATAATAGATGTAGTTTTTATTTTATTTATATTACTTTCTATTATAAACTATATTTCCTTCTACAACTGTTGTATCAACTTTTACTTTTAAAATATCTTCAGAATTAATTTCTATAATATCCTCACTAAGTACAATAAAATCAGCTAACTTTCCTACCTCAAGATTTCCTTTTAAATTTTCTTCAAAAGATGTAAAAGCTCCACCAGCTGTATAATATTTAATAGCATCAACTATAGGTAATGCTTCATTAGGCAACCATTTTTCTGCTGGTCTAAAACTTATATCTTGTCTATTTACAGCACAATGTAAAGCCTTTATTACATCAGCTGTGTCTACAGGAGAATCTGAACCAAATGCCATTGGGATATTTAATTTTCTCATAGTATTCCAAGCATAAGTTTCCAAACTTCTCTCATACCCAACTCTATCTTCTACAATATGTAAATCATAATCTAAGAATATTGGTTGAATGTATGCTAAAATATTTAATTTTTGCATTCTCTCCATTAATTGATTTGTAGTAATTTGACAATGAACTATTCCATGTCTTTTATTATTTAAGTCTGGTAACTTTTCAAAAGCATCAACACACATTTTTATAGCTCCATCACCTATAGCATGGACAGCAACTTGATAGCCTAATGAATCAGCTAGAGTTACAACTTTTTCAAACTCTTCTACAGTATAAGTTGCTATTCCATAATTTTTATCATTATCTATATATGGCTTTTGTAAAAATGCTGTTTTTCCTCCTAAAGAACCATCTAATAAAAGTTTTATAGGTCCTATTCTAAAATTTTTACTTCCATATCCAAAATTATAACCTAATTCTTTAAATTTTTTTATTTTTTCAAGTTCTGGGAAAAGGCATTGTTCTGTAATTTTTATTTTTAATTTTCCCTCTTTTTCTAATTCTGTATAAGCTTTTATAATTTTTTCAAAATCTTTATCTGGGAAAGTTTCAAAGTCATCAGTTTGTACAGAAGTAATTCCCATAGAGAAAAATTCCTCTTGAGTTTCCACTAACATAGTTTTTAATTCTTCTAATGATGGACTTGGAATATGAGAATAAACTAAATATAACCCATTTTCACTAAAAGTCCCTTTTTCATAGTCTACATCTCCACCACTACATTTTGTATCTTTAGTAATTCCACACACTTCTAAAGCTTTTGTATTTACTACTGCCACATGTCCACAAGTTCTTGTAAAGCAAATTGGATATTCTGTTGATATTTTATCTAAATCTTCCCTTGTTGGCATTCTTTTTTCGCCAATAAATAAATCTTGGTTCCATCCTCTTCCTAATACCCAACCACCATATACAGTAAATTTCTCTTTTCCAATTTTTACTACATCTTCTACACTTCTACAAGAATATAAAGGAATTTTTTTCTTATTATATCCATAATTTACAAAGTGAACATGACTATCATTAAAAGCAGGTATAACAGTTTTTCCCTCTAAATCTATTATTTCCCCACCATTTAATTTTTTTATTAATTCACTTTCATTTCCTACCTCAACAATTTTCCCCTCTTCTACTAAAATAGAATCCACTATTCTATTTTCTCTATCCATTGTATAAATTTTACCATTCTTAAATAATTTCATTTTCCTCACCCTCTTATAATTATTTAATCTAAAATAATTATAACCTATTTTAATATAATTAGTCTATAAAAACTAAAAATTTTATTATATAGAAAAAGGATGTTACAAAATATGTAACACCCTTTTAAATTTCTTTTTATTTTTTTACTAAATTTTAGAAATATCAAACACTTCTAATTTATCTTCTTCAAGATGTTTTTTCTCCATTTTTATAACAGCTTTTAATGTATCAATAGAAGTTAATACTTCTACACCGTATTCTGTAGCTGTTCTTCTCATTTTAAATCCATCTCTTTGAGCATCATTTGCTTTAGTTGGAGTGTTGATTAATAAATCAACTTTCTTATTCATAAGGATAGTTAAGATATTTGGCTCTTCTTCTCCTATTCTTCTTACAACTTCTGATTTAATTCCATGCTCTTGTAAATATTTATTAGTTCCAGCTGTTGCAAATAATTGACAACCAAGTTCAGATAACTCTTTAGCAATAGGTAAGAACTCATCTTTATCTTTATCTCTTATTGTTAATAAAATCTTTCTTCCTGAAACTTTATTAACTCTTTTTCCACCTAATAATCCTTTATAAATTGCTTCATCTACGGTATGTCCAACTCCTAAAACTTCTCCTGTTGATCTCATTTCAGGTCCTAATGATACTTCTACTTCTGATAATTTTTCTGTAGAGAATACTGGTACTTTTACAGCAATTAAGTTAGGTTTTTTATAAATTCCTGTTCCATATCCTATACTTTCTAAGCTTTCTCCTAAAATTACTCTTGTAGCTATTTCTATAACAGGTAATCCAGAAATTTTAGAAATGTATGGAACTGTTCTTGATGATCTTGGGTTAACTTCTATAACATATAATTCATTTTCATATGCTATAAATTGGATATTCATCATCCCTTTAGTTTCTAAAGCTTTTGAAATTTTCTTAGTGATTTCTAATACTTTTTCTTCTGTTCCTTCATATAAGTTTTGTTGAGGATAGATTGTGATAGAGTCTCCAGAGTGAACTCCAGCTCTCTCTAAGTGTTCCATAATTCCAGGAATTAATACTTCCTCTCCATCACAGATTGCGTCTACTTCTAATTCAATACCATTTAAGTATTTATCTATTAATACTGGATTTTCAGGGTCTCTATCAAAAGATGACTCTAAGTATTTTACTAAGTTGTATTCATCATGACAAATTTCCATTCCTTGTCCTCCTAATACATAAGAAGGTCTTACAAGTACTGGATATTTAATTTCATTAGCTATTTCAATTCCATGAGCTACATCCCAAACTGCTCTTCCTTTTGGTCTTTTTATATCTAATTCTTCCATCATAGCTTCAAATTTTTCTCTGTCTTCAGCTTCGTCTATTTTTTCAGCTGAAGTTCCTATGATTTTTATTCCTTTTCTAGCAAGGTCATTAGCTAATTTTATAGCAGTTTGTCCTCCAAATTGAAGTATAACTCCTTCTGGTTTTTCTTTTTCAATTATATTCATAACATCTTCTAATATTAATGGTTCAAAATATAATCTATCAGCTGTAGAGAAGTCTGTTGAAACTGTTTCTGGGTTATTGTTAATAATTATACTTTCAATTCCTAATTTCTTTAAAGCTTTTACAGCATGAACTGTACAATAGTCAAATTCTATTCCTTGTCCAATTCTTATTGGTCCTGAACCTATAACTATAACTTTTCTTTTGTTTTCTACTTCTACTTCATCAAACTCATCATAAGTTGAATAATAGTAAGATGAATCTGCAGCAAACTCTCCTGCACAAGTATCAACCATTTTATAAACTGGTTTAATTCCTAATTCTTTTCTTTTCTTTTCAATGTCGTGTTCTGTAACACCCATTAATTCAGCAATTCCCTTATCTGAGAATCCTTTTTTCTTTAAGTTTTTCAAGAATTTATAATCTAATTCTCCATATTTCATTTTCTTTAAAATCTCTTCTTGTCTTACAAGCCATTCGATTTTTTCCATGAAGAATTTGTCTATTCCTGTTAATTTTTGTAATTTTTCTTTTATATATCCTCTTCTTAACATTTCAGCAACTATGAAAATTCTAATGTCATCTGGTTTAACAACAGCTTCTTTTAATTGTTCCATAGTCATTTTCTTAACAGCTGGATGCTCTAAGTTATATCTTCCAATTTCTAGAGATCTAACACCTTTTAAGAAAGCTGCTTCAAAGTTATTTCCAATTGCCATAACTTCTCCAGTAGCCATCATTTTTGTTCCTAAAGTTTTCTTAGCATTTTTGAATTTATCAAATGGCCATTTAGGAATTTTTACAACTATATAGTCTAATGTAGGTTCAAAACAAGCAAAAGTTTTTTCAGTTACTTCATTTTTTACCTCATCTAATAAATATCCTAATGATAATCTTGTAGCAACTCTTGCTATTGGATATCCTGTAGCTTTTGATGCCAAAGCTGATGATCTAGATACTCTTGGGTTAATTTCAATTATTGCATATTTGAAAGATTTTGGATGAAGAGCAAATTGTACGTTACATCCTCCAACAACTCCAATTTCATTTACTATTTTCATAGCTGAAGTTCTAAGCATTTGATATTCTCTATCTGATAAAGTTTGAGATGGAGCAACAACTATTGAATCTCCTGTATGTATTCCAACTGGGTCGATATTTTCCATATTACATACTGTAATTGTATTTCCATTTTTATCTCTTATTACTTCATATTCTATCTCTTTCCATCCAAGTATAGATTTTTCTATTAATACTTGTCCAACTCTTGAAAGACTTAATCCTTTTAATAAGATTTCCTCTAATTCTTTTGGATTATGAGCAAATCCTCCACCTGTTCCTCCTAAAGTATAAGCAGGTCTTACAACTACTGGATATCCAATTTCTCTAGCAACTTGATATCCCTCTTCTAAAGACTCAACTATTTTACTTTCAATGATAGGCTCTCCTATTTTTTCCATTGCTTCTCTAAATAGTTCTCTGTCTTCTCCTCTTTTTATTGCTTGGATAGGTGTTCCTAAAATTCTTACTCCATATTTTTCAAGAATTCCTTTTTCTTCTAATTCAACAGCTAAGTTTAAAGCTGTTTGCCCTCCCATTCCAGCAAGAATTGAGTCTGGTCTTTCTTTTGCAATTACTTTTTCTATAAATTCAGCTGTGATTGGCTCTATATATATTCTATCTGCAACAGCTTTATCTGTCATTATTGTAGCTGGGTTTGAGTTAATAAGTACAACTTCAATCCCTTCTTTTTTTAATGTTTCACATGCTTGAGTTCCTGAATAGTCAAACTCAGCAGCTTGTCCTATTATAATTGGTCCTGAACCTATTACTAATGTTTTCTTTATACTTTTATCTAACATCTTTTTAGTCCTTTCATCTATTTAAAAATTAAAAAATAACACAAACCTTAATTACATTCCTTTTTTCATTAATTCTACAAATTCATCAAATAAATATTCAGAATCTTGTGGTCCAGGCCATGCTTCTGGATGGTATTGAACACACATTATATTATATTTTTCACTTTTCATTCCCTCTACAGAGTTATCATTTAAGTTTATATGAGTAACTCTCATATCTGCTGGAACTTTATCAACTACATATCCGTGGTTTTGAGAAGTGATATAAATTCTATTTCTATCTAAATCTTTAACTGGATGATTTCCACCTCTGTGTCCATATTTTAATTTTGTAGTAGAACCTCCTAATGTCCAAGCAAGTAATTGATGTCCTAAACATATTGCTGTAATTGGTAATTTTCCAACTAATTTTTTAATTTCTTCTATTACATTTCCTAAATCTGCTGGGTCCCCAGGTCCATTTGATAAGAATACCCCATCTAAGTTATAACTTAATATTTCCTCAGCTTTTGTATCCCAAGGGAATACTACTAAGTGACATCCTCTTTTTGAGAAGTTTCTTAATATATTTCTTTTAACACCGAAATCCATAACTCCTATTCTTAATCCATCTCCAGGAATTTCATAGATTTCTTTTGTACTTACTTCTTTTACTGCTTCTTTATTTGAAAAATTATCAAATTTTTCTTGTATCTCTTTTGCTGTTAAATCTTCAGGAGTTATTATAGCTTTCATAGCTCCTTGTTCTCTTATAATTTTTACTAACTGTCTTGTATCTACACCTTTAAATGCAACTACATTGTTTTGTCTTAAAAATCCATCAAGAGTCATTTCACATCTAAAATTGTTTGGTAATTTAGCATCTTCTTTGATGATAAATCCTTTTAATCTTGATACATCAGATTCCATATCCTCTAAATTGATTCCATAGTTTCCAATCATTGGATATGTCATTACAACAATTTGACCACAGTATGAAGGATCTGTTAAAAGCTCTTGATATCCTGTCATTCCAGTATTAAAAACAATTTCTCCTACAGTATCTTTTAACTCTCCAAAAATTTTTCCCTCAAAAACTTGTCCGTTTTCAAGAATCAATTTTCCTTTCATATATCCTCCTTTAAAAAAAAAGATATAACACTTAAGTTATATCTATATATATAAAATATAAAAAATTAATAACAAATTTAAAAAAATAGAAAAATTAAAAAGGAGTCCCTTTTGAATAGAAAATATTGATTTTATATTGTTTAATATAACATTTTTCCTCTTCATTTTCTCCTCCTTAATTATTTTTCGAAAAACATTTTACTATAAGTTCTATTTTTTGTCAAGGTTTTTTTCAGCTTCTTCTTTCTCTTTTAAAATTTTTTTTAATTTTTCTTTTAAATCAGGATATTTCGTAGCAACTATTCTTATATAAATTTTTTTCATTAACTCTTTTTTTCTTATTTGTATATTAGTAGTAGGAGTTAAATTTATTATAAATTGAAATAGTCTTTCTACTATTTTATCACTTATTTTTTCTAAATCAAGCTTTTTCATAAAAATTTTAAAATATTTAATCTCATATAATTCAGCACATAAATCAATAGGGTTAGTATCTAGGCCACTATAATCATCTTTTATTATTTTTGATTCTAAAATAAACTCAGTTAGCTCCCTATTTTTATTTTTTAAGGAAAATTCCATAGGAGTTTCTACTTTAGAATCAAATATATATTCATACCCTTTATCTAAAAAATATTTATACAATTCTATAGATTTAGGATAATTCTCTTTAGAAATATAAGTTAAAATATCATACTTTCCTTGTACTTTTCCATTATATTTAGCTCCTAAATATATAAGCATATCTAAAATATCTATATTTTGATATTTTAAACTATTAAAAATTGGAGTAAGTTTATTTTTATCAAAAGAATTTATATCCTTTTTACCTAATAAATTTTCTACTATATCTATTTTTTCAGATGAATTTTCTATATTTTTAAAATTTTCTTCTAAGATTTTTTTTCTCATCTTACTAATTCCAATAAAGTTAGAAGCTTTTTTATAAAAATTTATAGCTAATAAATAATTATTCTGTTTACTATATATATCCCCTAATATGTTATTCTCTTGCTTTTTACTAAAAATAGCTATGGCTCTATCTAACTCTTTTTTACTAAATACTCCCTCTTCTAATTTTTCAGTAAATATTCTTTTTACTTCATTATATTTATAGAGAGTATCTAAAATTTCTACTATATATATAAGAGTTTTTATATATTCTTCTTTCTTTAATAAAGTATCAACTATTAAATTTTCATAATGTTTTTTCTTTTTATCAAGATTATTTTTATTAATCTTTTCTAAAGCTAGTTTATAATCTCCATTTTCTATATCTTCCTCTATATTTTTTTCTAGTATCCAAGTAGGATATCCAGCCATTTCAAAAGCCTTTTGAGCTTCTTCATAGTTTTCTACATTATATAATCTAATTCCCTCTTGTAACCATTCCTCTTTATTTGAATGATGAATCTCTTTATTTATCTTTCTATTTATTTTTTCCTTATCATTATTATCTGATATTGTTATAAAATCTTTTATTTTCTCTAAAAGTTTATTTCCAGAGATTTTTTCTTCCATAATAATAAGATTTTTTCTCGACCTTGTAATACCCACATAAAAAAGATTAAAATATTTTCTATATCTTTGGTCTCTTTTTACATCTTTATTAAATATTTTTTCCCATGCAAAAAGATTTGTAGTAGCTAAGTTTAGACAAACCACATTATCATATTCTAATCCTTTTACTTCATCTACACTAAAAACCCTCATATGAATATCAGAAAATTTATCCAATTTATATTTCTCCTCTTTAGAAGAAACTATTATAACAAACTTAACATCAGTTTGAACCTTTTTTAATAATTCATAATCTGGAGGAATAACTGTTATACTTCCTCTATCTACTATAAAGTTTTCTTTATAATCTTTTACTCCTAAATTTCCTATGTACTCTTTTCTAAGCTCTGTCAAAAAGTTAGCAAGTTCAACTATACTTTTGGAGTTTCTATAGTTTTTACTAAGGACAATCTCTGTATTTTGAAGATTATTTTTAAAATAATAATTTCTAAGTCTTTCAAAACTGAAAGAATTAAAGTTTATCATTTGATGTATATCTCCAGCTAACAATATATTTCTTTTATCTTTTAAAAGACTTAACATAAAATATATCTCTACTTCTGTAAAATCTTGAATTTCATCAACTATTATAAAATCATATTGAGGTTGATTTTTTATAGCTCTAACAACTAAATCATTCATATCATAAAGATTATTTTCATCTTTCCATTCTTCATATTTTTCAGCTATTTTATATATAGCTTTTTTACTTTCATCATCTAATAATGAATAATTTTTATTTAAATTTAAATAATTTTCCAAAGACATAAGTTTAGAAGTTAAATCTTTATCCCAATTGTCTGTACTTCCTTTACTCATAAGTCCTTTTAATATCCCCATTATTTCAAAATAGATATTAAAATCTTCTACTCCTAATTTTTTTCTATTTGGAAATGAAAAAGAAATAAATTCTTTAAATTTTTTTAAACGAACTATTTTTCTAGTATCTATCCCCAAAGTTTTTTTATAATATTCTCTTGGTGTATAAAAATCAGTTATTTTTGGTAAATCTTTTTTTCTAAATATTTGGTATTGCTCCTTAATAGTATCTTTTAAAAGAGCATTTCCTGTAAAATATCCTATCTTTTTTATTCCATAAAATTCTTGATACTCCTCAAGATTTAAAATTTTTCTAATTGTAATTGTAGATTTTCCACTACCAGCACTTCCTGCTACAAGTAAAGGAGTTGGTTCTTTTAAAGCTTCATATTGTTCATCATTTAAGTAATAATAGTAATATATATTTTTATCACTTCCAACTTTAGAAAATTCTCCATCCTCTGTTACTTCGTAACTTATAACTTGGCTATAATCTAAATACACTTCTTGAGGTATTTCCTCATTTTCTTCTATAAATTCATTTTTATTTATAGAAAATTCTTCCACATTATTAATCTCTGCATTTTTTCCTTTTTTTACTCCTCTATCGTGGGAAGAGTACAATATAAAAGTTATTTTTTCCTCTTCATCTTTTCTTTTATCTAAAGAAAAAAATACTCTATCCCCATTATTTATTCTAAATTCAAATCTATTTTCTATACCTTTTAATTTTTTTATCCAAAATCCTTTTGGAATTTCCCTTATATTATTTATATTTTTTAAAATTTCTTCATAAAAATATAAAAGATTTTTTTCTATATAATTTATCTTTTCCTTTTTTATATCTTTAAAAAAAGTTTCTCTTATCAAAAATTTCATTTCTAGCCTCTTTTCTACCATTTATCATCTATTAAATTATACTATACTTTATTATTTTATAAAAGACATTTATTTTTTTATTAAAAATGAACTATTTTAACTCATTTTCTTTTTATTTGTTTCATTTTTTCTTGACTTTTAGTTGTTATTGAGCTATACTCTATTAGTAACTAAAATTTATTTATTTCTTAGGAGGTCTTTTTTATGGAAAAAATGAAAGATTCTCTAATAATAAAACTTATTATTGGAGTAATTGTTGGACTTGTTGTAGGTCTTTATGTTGGTGAAAGTGCCATTGGACTTATTAATACTGTTAAATTTATTTTAGGACAAATTATATTCTTTACAGTTCCTTTAATAATTCTTGGATTTATAGCTCCTGCTATAACACAAATGAAATCTAACGCTAGTAAAATGCTTGCTACAATGTTAGGACTTTCATATTTCTCTTCTGTTGGAGCTGCAGTTATGTCTATGATTGCTGGATATGCTTTAATTCCTAAATTAAATATTGTTAACAATGCTGAAGGATTAAAATCTATCCCTGAATTAATTTTTAAAGTTGAAATCCCTCCAGTAATGCAAGTTATGACAGCTTTAGTTCTTGCTATAATTTTAGGACTTGCTGTTGTATGGACTGGTTCAAAAAGAACTGAAGAACTATTATTAGAATTTGGAAACATCATGTTAGCAGTTGTTAACAGAATAGTAATTCCTATTTTACCAGCTTTCATTGCTTGTACATTTGCAACTCTTGCTTATGAAGGTGGAATTACAAAACAATTCCCAGTATTTGCTAAAGTTATTGTAATTGTATTAGTTGGACACTATATTTGGTTAGCTATCCTTTATACAATCGGTGGAATTGTTAATAAATGTAACCCTATGGAAGTATTAAAATATTATGGTCCAGCTTACTTAACAGCTGTTGGAACAATGTCTTCTGCTGCTACATTACCAGTTGCTTTATCTTGTGCTAAAAAATCTAAAGTTTTAGATGAAGATATCGTAAACTTCGGTGTACCATTAGGAGCAACTACTCACCTTTGTGGTTCTGTTTTAACAGAAGTTTTCTTTGTTATGACTGTTTCTAAAATATTATATGGAAGCATTCCTAGCTTTGGAACAATGTTATTATTTGTAGTATTATTAGGAGTATTTGCTGTTGGAGCTCCTGGAGTACCAGGTGGAACTGTTATGGCATCAATTGGAATTATCATCTCTGTTTTAGGATTTGATGATACAGGAGTTGCTTTAATGCTTACTGTATTTGCTCTTCAAGATAGTTTCGGAACTGCTTGTAACGTAACAGGTGACGGAGCATTAACTATGATTCTTAACGGATTATATGGTAAGAAAAAAGCTTAATAAAAATTTAAGCTAAAATTAAAAAAATATTATAATTTTTTTAAAGGATTGTTATAAAATAATTAATTATTTTATAACATCCTTTTTTATTCCACTTATTTTTATTTTACTTGCTTTTATTTTTTTCCTATGTTAAAATTATATAATAAATAATTTAGAAAGGCAAAATTATGGATAATAAAAATATTTTTAAAAAACATATTTTATTTTTAGGGATTTTTATATTTTGGTGTATAACTTCCTATTTAAAAATGTGGAATACTTTTTTAGTTCCAACTCCTTGGAAAGTTTTTAATACTTTTATTATATTCATTGAAAATGGAAAACTATTCCACCATCTTTTTACAAGTTTTTTAAGAGTTTTTTTTGGTTTTATTATAGCTTTCTCTCTAGGAGTTCCTCTTGCTATCTTATTTGGAACTTTTCCTAAAGTATATATTTTTTTTCAAGGAATATTAGAATTTTTTAGAAATGTCCCACCACTATCACTTATGCCTCTTATTATTTTATGGTTTGGAATTGGAGAAACTTCAAAAATAGTGATTATAGTTTTGGCTTCTTTTTTCCCTATTTTTTTAAATACTTTGAAAGGGATAAGAAGTTGTGATAAAAAACTCATTGAAGTTGGACAAGTCTTTGGACTTAATAAATGGGAAATTTTTAAAAAAATAATATTTCCAAATTCTATTCCTGATATACTTCTTGGAGTAAAACTTTCTATTGGATATTCATGGAGGTCTATTATAGGAGCTGAAATGATAGCTGCCTCTTCTGGACTTGGATATTTAATATTAGATGGACAACTTTTATCAAGAATAGATATTGTAGCTATTGGAATTATCTCCATTGGAATTTTTGGAATTATTACTGATAAACTTCTATCTAAAATTATTGGAAGCTTTTTAAAGAAGAGAGGTTTTATAGGATATGAATAAATTTATACTTAAAAATCTTAATAAAAAATTTCAAGATAAAGAGATATTTAAAAATATAAATTTAGAAATTAATAGTGATGAAATTACTGTTATTTTAGGAAAAAGTGGTTGTGGAAAAACTACTTTACTTAGAATATTAGGTAGTTTAGATAAAGATTTTTCAGGAGATATTACTTTTTTAAAAAATAATATAGAAGTTTCTAATTTTAAAATAGGATTTGTTTTTCAAGAAAGTAGGCTTATGCCTTGGCTTACTGTAGAAAAAAATATAAAACTTCATGATAAAGAAAATAAAATTTCTACTTCAGATGTAGATAAATTTTTATCTCTTGTTTCTCTTGAAAATTGTAAAAATCTTTTTCCTAATCAATTATCAGGTGGTATGAGTAATAGAGTTTCTATTGCTCGAGCTCTTTCTTATAACCCTGATATACTTTTAATGGACGAGCCTTTTTCAGCTCTTGATTATTTTACTAGAAAAAATTTACAAAAAGTTATAGTTGAAGTTTTTAAAAATACAAATAAAGGAATTATTTTTGTAACTCATGATATAGATGAGGCTCTAGCTATTGCAAATAAAATTTTAGTTATAAATCACAAAAACTTTTATGAATTTTCTTTAGGAAATAATTTAGATAGAGATATTGATAGTATAAAATTTTTAGATATTAAAAAGGAAATAAAAAAATTATTAGAATAATATATTTATAAGGAGATTTTAAAATGAAAAAAAAATTATTTGCTATCTTGTTACTTGTAGTTTTTGCTTTTGTTAGTTGTGGTAAAGAAAGAGTAGAAGAATATCCTAAGGTACTTAATATGACTTATGTTAAAGCACCTCTTAATATTCCATCTATTTTAGGTAGAAATGATGGACTTTTCCAAAAGGCCTTTGATGAAGTTAATACAGAGGTAAAATTTTCTGAACTTACAACTGGACCTGAACAAATTCAAGCTTTAGCTTCTGGACAAATGGATATTTTATACGCTCTTAGTTGTACATCTGCCCTTATTGGAGCTTCTAATGGAGTGGATTTAAAAATTACAGGAGTTTATACTAGAGCCCCAAAAGTATTTATGATATTAACTAAAGATAAAAATATAAATTCTCCAAAAGATTTTATTGGAAAAAAAGTGGCTGGTCCTAAGGGAACTATTTTACATCAACTTTTAGTAACTTACTTAAACACAGAAAATGTAAATGTTGATGATGTAGACTTTTTAAATATGGGACTACCTGGAGCAATGTCTGCTCTTTTAAATGGTAGTGTTGATATAGCCCTTTTAGCTGGTCCTGTAGCTCTTAACACTATAAAATCTGGAGCAAAAGTTATTACAACAGGAGAAGGTCTTGTACAAGGTTTAGTTGTTACTGCTGTAAGAGGAGATTTCTTAGAAAAATATCCTAAAGCTATGGAAAAATTTAATAAAACTAATGATGAAATTTTAAATATTATAAATAATAATTTTGAAGATATAGTTGATAAAGTAGCTAAAGAAGTTGAAAATACTCCTGAAGAAGTTAGAACTATGTTCCCTCTTTATGATTTTAATACTACAATTACAGAAGATGATATTAAAGATTTAAAAGCTACTCAAGATTTCTTAATTGCTAATGGTTTACAAGAAAAAGCAATAGACATAGAAAGCATAATTGTTAAATAAGTTTTTGGGAGAAATTTAACATAGATAGAAATTAGAGTTGTTACATTTATAATAAACATTTTGTAGCAACTCTGATTTTTTAAAAGATACATTGACAATTATCAATATGTATATTATAATTAATTTATAAAAGGAGGATAGTTATGGATAAATATGAAAAAAATGCTAGAATTTTTAAAGCCTTTTGTGACCCTAATAGACTTAAAATTATTCATCTTTTACAAACAGGTGAATTATGTGGTTGTAAATTATTAGAGCAATTAAACATTGGTCAACCAACTTTATCACATCATATGAAAATTTTAATAGATGCTGGAATTGTTAAAGGTTTTAAAGATGGAAAGTGGATGCACTATTCTCTTGATATAGAAGGTTTTAAAAATGTAAAAAATATTTTAGATGATATAATGAAAGATAGATAATAATTTATCTATTTTTTATCCATTAACATATCGATATATTTAAATATATAATATTATTTTAAGGAGGAAAAAATGGGATTATTTGACAAATTATTTAAAAAAGATTGTGGTTGTTCTTGTTCTGCTGAAAAAATAGAAGAAACTAAAAAGGAAAAAACTTCTTGTTCATGTGATTGTAACTGTGGTAGCTCTTCTGATAAAAAAGTTTTAGTTAAAATTTTAGGTTCTGGTTGTAAAAATTGTAATACTTTAGAGAAAAATACTTTGGAAGCTCTAAAAGAATTAGGATTTGGATTTCAATTAGAACATGTTAGAGATTTTTCTGAAATTGCTAAATATGGAATAATGTCTACTCCAGGTCTATGGATAGATGGAAAAATTGTTTCTTATGGAAAAGTTTTATCAAAAGAGCAAATAAAAGAATTATTAAAATAGATTAGAAAATATTGGGACTGTTGTATTTTTATAATAACTAATTTTCAACAGTCCTTTTATAAAAATAATAAATCGATATTTATCAATACAAGGAGAGTTTATGAATTTTTTAATTAACATTTGGACTTTTATACAAAATCAAATTTTAGGTATGAAATGGTTAAATAAGTTAGTAGGAAATATTTTAATAAAAATAGGTTTAGACAAAAATAGTCACTTATTTAGTGGAATACATTTTTTCTTTTATGATGTTATAAAAATAACTATTTTACTTTGTACTTTAATATTTTTTATAAGCTATATTCAAAGTTATTTTCCACCAGAAAAAAGTAAAAAGATATTAGGAAGATTTCATGGATTGACAGCTAATATTATTGGAGCTTTATTAGGAACTGTTACACCTTTTTGTAGCTGTTCATCTATTCCTTTGTTTATAGGTTTTACATCAGCAGGACTTCCAATAGGTGTTACATTTTCTTTCTTAATTTCTTCTCCAATGGTAGATTTAGGTTCTTTACTTTTATTAATGAGTATTTTTGGAAGTAAAATTGCCCTTTGGTATGTGATTTTAGGACTTGTAATAGCTGTAATTGGTGGAACTCTTATAGAGAAAATGAAACTTGAAAATGAAATAGAAGATTTTATCTGGGCAGCCTCAACAAACGGTAATATAGATATCGAAATTCCAGATTTAACTATACAAGAAAGATTGATATATGCTAAGGAACAAACAATGGAAACTTTTAAAAAAGTTTTTCCATATATTTTAATAGGAGTTGGAATTGGAGCTATAATTCATAATTGGATTCCTGAAAAATGGATAGTTAGTATTTTAGGAAGTAAAAATCCTTTTGGAGTTATATTAGCAACTTTAATAGGTGTTCCTATATATGCTGATATTTTTGGAACTATTCCTATTGCTGAAGCATTATTTTCTAAAGGAGCCAATTTAGGAAGTATTTTATCCTTTATGATGGCTGTAACTACTTTATCTCTACCATCTTTAATAATGTTAAGAAAAGCTATAAAACCAAAATTATTAAAAATATTTGTAGGAATTTGTACTATTGGAATTATAATAGTTGGATATTTCTTTAACTTACTTCAAAATTATATTATATAAAAGAAAAACTGTTGCAACTTTTAATTTTAAATTAAAAGATGTAACAGTTTTTATATTTTTACATATTATTATAACAAAAAGAAATTAATATAGGAACCAACGCAGAACAAATAATTCCATTAAATACAGATAACACAACAGTTTCTTCATTTGTATATTTTATCATCATTGGAAGAGTTGTATCTTCACTTGTAGCTCCTGCTGGGGCTATACAACTATAAAAATTTAGATATTTAGCTACAACTGGTATTAAAAAGAATGAAAATATCTCTCTCATAAGATTACTTAAAAAAGTAATACTTCCAAGTTCAGCTCCTGCTAATTTCCCAACTGTAACCCCTGATAAACTATACCATCCTAAGCCACTTACTACTGCCGTACTTTCCCCTAAAGTGAAACCTGTTATCCAACTACAAAAAATTCCACCTATTATAGACCCAACTACTATTCCAAACGGAATAATAAATACCTTTAAATGATATTTTTTTAAATCATTTAATATCCCCTTATGAAGTCCAATACTGATACCAACTAAAAACATTAAACAATATAAAATAAAATTTGACCTACTAGTTATGTAAGAAATAAAGTGAATATCAAATCCATAAACTCCATATATTACTCCAAAAAATAAAGCTATCATTGCACAATAAACCATTTATTTCCTCCTATTTCTTTTTTTCTATAAAATAATAAGTTAATAAAAAAACAACTACCAATGATAATAATAAAGGAAAAATACAAAATATAAAACTTTGCCATCCCAAAGTAGTTAATTCTTCTAAAAAATTATCTCGTTTTCCCAGTGTTACACCCATAGAAAAAATTAATAAAATAGTACAAATAAATTGTAATTTCTCATTAAAACTTTTATATTGACGTGGAAAAAGTTTATTTCCTACTAAAACTCCTATACACATAATTATTAAAATATCCATCTTCTTCACCTTTTTTTACTTTAACTGTGTTTTATTATATCATATATTTATATTTTTTCAATATTAAAAAAGTTTTTTTATAAAATAAAAAAGAAGTAATCTTCAAAATTGAAAATTGCTTCTTTTTTATGATAATTAATTTGGGAAAATATTATGATATATTAATTATAATTAGCAACAATGTCACAAATATGTCAGATAAAAAATTGTTTATAATTTTCTTAGGCATAAAAAAATCTTCTAGCTAACTAGAAGATTAATCTTTTAAGTGGTGCCTAGAGCCGGAATCGAACCGGCACGGTATCAAGATACCACAGGATTTTAAGTCCTGTGCGTCTACCTGTTCCGCCATCCAGGCATTTGTCATCCTCCTGACAAGAATAAGTATACTATATTAGCCAATTTTTGTCAACACTTTTTATTATTTTTTGATTTTTTCCTTTATTTTCAATAGTTTTATTTTTTCATTCTTTTTTATTTTATTGATTTTTTAATCTAAAAAGATTATAATTATAGAAAGATTAATTTAGTAGGGGGGATTATATGTTTGCTAGACGTACTTATGAAAAAAGAAGATTGGCTTTAAGAAATAATTTTGAAGATGGAATTATCCTAATTTGTGGAAATTCTCTTTCTCCAGCAAATTATCGTGACAACACTTTTCCATTTGTTCAAGATTCTACTTTTCTTTATTATTTTGGATTAAACAAAGAAAATCTTATTGGAGTTATTGATATAGATAAAGAACAAGAATATATATTTGGAAATGAACTTACAATGGATGATATAATTTGGTCTGGTCCTCAAATTTCTTTAGGTGACCAATGTAAATTAGTCGGTGTTGAAAATCTTCTTCCTTATGAAGATATAAAAAGATTCCTATATGAAGTAAAACACAGTGGTAGAAAAATCCATTATATCAACCAATATTTACCTAATAATATTATAAATATTGCTGATTGGCTTGAAATAAAACCTAATGAAGTAAATGATTATGTTTCCGAAAAATTAAGTTATGCAGTAGTAGAGCAAAGAAATTATAAAACTCCTGAAGAAGTTCAAGAAATTATAAAAGCTGTTAATGTTACTAGAGAAATGCACTTAAAAGCTATGAAAATTGCTAAACCTGGTATGAAAGAATATGAAGTAGCTGCTGCTCTTGAAAATGTAGCTAAAAGTAAAAATTGTACTCTTTCTTTCTTAACTATTTGTACTGTCAATGGTCAAACTTTACATAACCATTATCATGGAAATACTTTAAAAGAGGGAGATTTACTTTTAATAGATGCTGGAGCTAAAACAGAAAGTGGATATTGTGGAGATATGACTACAACTTTCCCTGTATCTGGTAAATTTACTCCATTACAAAAAGAGTTTTATAATCTTTTAATTTCTATGTTTGATAAAGCTAGTGAATTAATTAGACCTGGAATAACTTATAAAGAAATTCATTTGGAAGTTTGTAAAGTTTTAGCAAAAGGTTTAGTTGAGAAAAATATATTAAAAGGAAATGTTGATGAAATTGTAGAAAAAGGTGTTCATGCTTTATTTATGCCTCATGGTTTAGGACATATGTTAGGACTTGATGTACATGATATGGAAAATATTGGAGAAGTAATTGTAGGATATAATGGAGAAGCTAAAAGTACTCAATTTGGACTTGCCTCTTTAAGACTTGGTAGAGAGTTAGAAGAAGATTTTGTATTCACTGTTGAGCCTGGAATTTACTTTATTCCTGAATTAATAAAAAAATGGAAAAATGAAAATAAATTCCCTGAATATATAAATTATGAAGAACTTGAAAAATATATGAATTTCGGTGGAATGAGATATGAGGGAGATTTCTTAGTTACTAAAACAGGTAATATTAGACTTGGAGAAACTATGGTAAAATCTCCTGAAGAAGTTGAAGAAGTGAGAGCGAAAGCTTTTAAATAATTATAAAAAAAGACTATTGCAAATTTACAATAGTCTTTTTTATTAAGTTTTATTATTTTTTATCTATCCACTCTATCATTTCTGGAATTACATCATATAAATCTCCAACTATTCCATAATCACATACTTTAAATATTGGAGCTTGTGGGTCTTTATTTATTGCTACTATATATTTTGATTCGCTCATTCCTGCTAAATGTTGAATTGCTCCAGATATTCCACAAGCTATGTATACTGTTGGTCTTACTGTTGTTCCAGTTTGTCCTATTTGATGAGATTGGTCTATCCATCCACTGTCTACTGCTGCTCTTGAAGCTCCTACTTCTCCACCTAATTTATCTGCTAATTTTCTTAATAGTTCAAATCCCTCTGCTTTCTTTAATCCTCTTCCTCCTGAAACTATTATTTTAGCATCTGTTAAATTTACCAATCTTTTCTTTAATTCTAATATTTCTACTAATTTTGTATGAATCATTTCTGGTTTTAGGTTTGGAGTTACTACTTCTATTGTTCCTTTTACTTCTTCAGTATAAGGTGCTTTTTCCATTACTCCTGGTCTTACTGTTGACATTTGTGGTCTATTTTTAGGACAAATTATTGTTGCCATTAAGTTTCCACCAAAAGCTGGTCTTGTTTGTAATATTTTATTATCAGTTAAATCTATTTCTAATTTTGTACAATCTGCTGTTAATCCTGTTCCAACTCTTCCAGCAATTCTTGGAGCTATATCTCTTCCTATAGAAGTTGCTCCAACTAATACTATTTCAGGTTTTCTATCTAAAATTAAATCTGATACAGCTATTGTTATTCCTTGAGTAGAGAAATTTTCTAATAATTCATGTTTTAGATAATAAACTATATCTACTCCATAATGTAATAAATCTTCTGCTAAATTATCTATATTATTTCCTGGTATTACAACAGCTAATTTTTTATTTAATTGATTTGCTAATTTTCTTCCTTCACCAATTAATTCTATAGTTACAGGTTGTATTTTTCCTTGTCTTTGTTCACCAATAACCCATACATTATTATAACTATTTAGGTCTATATTTTGATTTACTTTTGCTCTAGACATTGTATCCTCCTATATTAAATTCAAATTATGTAATTCTGTCATTAAAATATTTGTAACTTCTTTTTTATCTTTACATTCCATAATTTTACTTTCTTTAGTTTTTGTTGGAACAAAAGATCTATATACATTTGTAGGAGAACCTTTTAGTCCTATTTGAGTTGTATCAACATTTAAGTCAACTAATGTTAATATTTTTATATCTTCATCTTTTAATTCTTCATATGCTTTATATATTCCTCTAACAGTTGGATATCTAGGAGTATTTAATTCTTTTATTGCTGTTAATAATACAGGCATTTCTGTTTCTATTAAATAATCTCCTGTTTCTGTAAATCTACTTACTAATAATTTTTCCCCTTTTACTTCTATATTTTTTACATATGTTACTTGAGGAAGATTTAAAAACTCTGCTATTTCTGGTCCTACTTGTGCAGTATCTCCATCTATTGCTTGTCTTCCACAAATTATAAGGTCATAATTTCCTACTTTTTCAATAGCTGCAGCTAATATAGTTGCTGTTGCCCAAGTATCTGAACCTCCAAAAGCTCTATCTGAAACTAAATAAACTTCATCTGCTCCCATAGCCACTGCTTCTTTCAAAGCTTCTTTTGCTTGTGGTGGTCCCATGCTTATAACTGTCACTTTTCCACCAAATTCATCTTTTAATCTTAAAGCTTCTTCTAAACCATTTTTATCATCAGGATTTATAATACTTGGTACTCCATCTCTTATTAATGTTCCTGTTTCTTGATTTATTTTTACTTCATTAGTATCTGGTACTTGTTTTAAACATACTATTATATTCATTTATTCCTCCTAACTTAAAACAGCTCTAGAAATTACAACTTTATGTACTTCTGATGTTCCTTCATAAATTTCTGTAATTTTTGCATCACGATACATTCTTTCTAATGGATAATCTTTCATATATCCATATCCTCCGTGAATTTGTAAAGCTAAATTAGTAACTTCTCTAGCTACTGTAGAAGCATTAAATTTTGCCATAGCTGCTTCTTTTGTAAATGGTTTTCCACTATTTTTTAAACTAGCTGCATAATATATTAACCATCTTGCTGCTTCTATCTTTGTTGCCATTTCTGCTAAATACCATTGAATTCCTTGTAATTCAGCTATTGGTTTTCCAAATTGAACTCTTTCTTTAGCATATTTTACACTTTCTTCAAAAGCTCCCTCTGCAATTCCTAATGCTTGGGCCGCTACACCTATTCTTGCTCCATCAAGACAAGTCATAGCTATATTAAATCCTTTTCCTAATTTTCCTACTAAATTTTCTTTTGGAACTCTACAGTTATCAAAAATTAATTCAGCAGTTTCTGAACCATGGATTCCCATTTTCTCCTCAATTTTTCCATATGTAAATCCAGGAGTTCCTTTTTCAACAATAATTGCTGACATTCCTTTTAATCCTTTTGCTGGTTCTGTTAGAGCAAAAACTAAAACAGCTTGAGCTTGAGCTCCACCAGAGATAAAGCATTTAGTACCATTTATTACATATTCACCAGTTTCTTCATCTAAAATAGCTGTTGTTTTTGCTGCTCCTGCATCTGTACCAGCATTAGGTTCTGTTAATGCGAAAGCTCCTAAACATCCTCCCTCAGCCATCATTGGTAAATATTTTTTCTTTTGTTCTTCAGTTCCAAATTTAAGAATTCCTTGAGCAAAGATTGTATGAATAGATAAAATTGCTGCAGTTGCTGCACATTTTTTTGCAATTTCATTTACTACTATAACTTTATCTATATCATTTCCTCCAGACCCACCATATTCAATAGGTGTTCCTATTCCAGTAAATCCTATTTTAGCCATTTTTTCAAAAGTTTCTTTTGGATATATTCCTGTTCTATCTACTTCAGCTGCTAAAGGTCCTACTTCATTTTCGGCAAATTCTCTAGCTACTTTTTGTAACATTTCTTGTGCTTTTGTAAATTGAAAATCCATCTATTCCTCCTTATATAATTAAAAGTTATTTTTAAATAAATGATTTAAATATATAATTTTATATATTTAAATTATTTATTTAAAATAAAATTTCTTAAGAGGGTCTTAAGTAAATAAGGCCCTCTTAAATATATATAAATTCAATATACCTAACTTAGATTATAAGAAAAATCTGCTATCCATTTCTTTTAAGTCTTTAGATACTAAAGGTCTGAATGGCATTAATGAAATGATATCTTTTTCTATATCTAATCCTGGAGCTATTTCTATAATCTCTAGTCCTTCAGGAGTTAATTTGAATACACATCTTTCAGTTACATATAATACTTCTTGACCAGACTCTACTGCATATTCTCCACTTGCACTAATTTCATCAACTTTTTCACAGAACTTTTGATATTTTCCTTCTTGTAAAATGTGCATTTTTCCATCTACAATTTCCATTTTATTTCCTCCACCTGAGAATGGGAAGCAATAAACACATTTTTTAGCACTTTGAGTTAAGTTTACAAATCCTCCAACTCCTATGATGTTTCCTCCTGATTTACTTACATTTACATTTCCTTTTTTATCAACTTGCATTGCTCCAACGAATGTAATATCTAGTACTCCACCATCATATAAGTCAAATTGATATGCTGTATCTTGGCACATTTCTGGATTTATAACAGCTCCAAAACTTAATCCTCCAGAAGGAGTTCCTCCAACTAATCCTGCTTCTATTGTTAAATCCATTTCTCCAGAAAGCCCTAATTCTTTTGCAGCAGCTGGTACTAATTCAGGAATTCCTATTCCTAAGTTAACTACAGCATTTTCTTTTAATTCCATAGCTGCTCTTCTTGCTATAATTTTATGAACTAATGTTCTTTCTTTTTTACCTCCACCTACACTTAGTCTTGTAACTTCATCTAACATAGGTTGAATTTGTGAATCAGGTACAACTAATTCTCCTGTATAAGCTGGATTATATTGTTCAATCATTGTTTGCCATTGATTTGGTGCAACAACTATAGCATCTACTATTGCTCCAGGTATTTTTACTTGTCTTGGATTTGCTCTAGTTCCTGATATTCTTTCAACTTGAACTATTACTTTTCCTCCATTTGCTTTTGCTGCCATTGCTGTTGTAAATGGATCTAAGTAGAATGCTTCTTTTTCAAATGTGATATTTCCATTTATATCTGCTGTTGTTCCTCTTATGATAGATACATCAACTTTTGGTGCTTTATAGAATAGATATTCTTCACCATCTATTACCATTAATTCAGCTAAAGTATCTTTAGAAATTTCATTTAAAGCTCCTCTTGTATTTCTAGGGTCAACAAAAGTTTTTAATCCTAGTTTTGTAAGAACTCCTGGTTTTCTTCCTGCAGCAGCTCTAAACATATGAGAAATTGCTCCATATGGTAAGTTATAAGCTTCTATTTTATTTTCTTTAGCTAGAGTTTTTAATCCTACCATTTTAATAAAGTGAGAACATATAACTTTTTTTACTAATCCTTCATAACTGATTCCATCTATTAATCTTCCTTCTGTAGCTTCTCCTAATCCTGCTCCAGCTATATAATTTAGATTTCTAGGTTCTCCTGTTTCTAAAAATCTTTTTCCTAAAGCTGCTGTTACTTCTTCTGGATAAACTAAAGAACCAAATCCATTTATTGCTACTGTATCTTCTGATTTTATTAATCTTACAGCTTCATCAGCTGTCATTATTTTTCTATCTACTTTCATTATATTCCTCCATCATAGTTAACTTTTTTATATTTTTTCCCAAGCCTTATTTTTATTATTTAGATTTTTTTAAATATTTTCTTGCAATATCTCTTCCAATAACTATTTTTTGAATTTCTGTAGTTCCATCTACTATTTGAAGCATTTTAGCTACATATAATAGTTTACTGATTCTTGAATCTTTCATAAATCCCTCTGCCCCAAAGTATTGAGCACATTTTACTAAAACTTCCATTGCAACTTCTGTTCCAAAATATTTATTTTTAGCTGCAGTTATTGCTACTGGTTCCCCTGAATCCATAACACTAGCAGTTCTATATACTAGCCATCTTGCTGCTTCTATTTTTGCACTTAAATCTGCAAGTTCCCATTGTACTCCTTGATTTTTTAAAATAGGTGTTCCAAAAGATTCTCTTGTTGCTAGATATTCAGCAGTAATATCTAATGCTCTTTGAGCAACTCCCACTGCAATTGCTGGAGTATATACTCTTGCTACGTCTATTGCTATTAAAGCTTCTTTAAATCCGTTAGCTGATAGTAATCTACTTACTGGTACTACACAATCATCAAATTCAAGACTTCCACAAGACATTCCATTTCCTATTAAACGTTCTCTATTTTTTAGGAATTTTAATCCTTTTGTTCCTTTATCTACTAAAAGCATAATCATATTTTTAGAATCTTTTCCATCTTTTATCATTACGTTATAGTAGTCAGCATTTTCAGCATTTGATATCCAATCTTTTTTACCAAAAATATGATATCCATCTTCTCTTAATTCTGCATAAGCTGTTGTTGCTGAAGGGTCACATCCTGAAGCTGATTCTGTTAAAGCAAAAGCTGTTAATTTGCTTCCATCTGCAAGTCCTGGAACTATTGCTTTTACTTCATCACTTATTCCTTCATAGAATGTAGCAATTTCCATAGAAATGTTATTATGTAATTGCATTTGGAAAGCCATCATTCCATCTCCATATGCTAGTCCTTCATATATTAGAGCTGTTTGTAAATAGTTATATCCTTTTCCTCCCATTTCTTTAGGAATTCCTACTCCACAAAATCCATTTTTTGCCATATCTTTTATCATTTCTCTGTTTAATTCTGGACTTTTGTCCACATCAAATGTTAGTGGATATAATTTTTCTTTCCCATAGTTTAGTGCTTTTTCATACAAATCTTTTTCCTCTTGTGTTAATAATATTGCCATTTTTAATACCTCCTATTTGTTTTTTTATATTTAGTATAAAAAATTATTTTTTATTTTATTTATCTACCTCTTGAGCTTTTTTCATTTGTGCTTTTTCACCAGTTTCATCTAAGAATAATGTTAATATAAAGAATATAAATGGTGCTAAACATGTAAGAGCTATTGCTTTATATAATCCAAATGTACTTCCTAAAATTCCCGCTAAACTTCCTCCTAAAGCTCCTCCTAATCCAACTAATGTAAATATAAATCCAGTTCCTAATGAAACAGCTTCTGAAGAAAGATTTGGTATTTTATATAAAACTGTAAATGCTAATGGTACAAAAGAATAAGCTGCATATCCAGATATAAATGATGCTAAACATAATAATGGTATATTTGATGTTTGTAACATTGCAAAGTAAGAAATTGGTAATACAAGTCCAGATAAACAAATTATTGGTTTATCATATCCTATTTTTTTAGCAATTATTGGTGATAATAATGAAGATATCATTGAAGCTACTGGTAAAAATCCTAATACCATTCCTGCTTGTACTAATGTTAATCCTAAAGTTTCAACTGCATATGTTGGCCAAAATGTATAGATTGCTATCCATGTTAATGATGTTCCAGGCCATCCAAGAGCTAGTAATAATACATTTTTTTGACTTATAGCTTCTTTTAATGGAGCTAATATAGATTTTTTTTCTTTCTTAACCTCTTCCACTTTATTTTCGTTTTTATCTTTACATACAAATGTCCATAATATTGATAATGCTATTCCTACAAATCCCATAAGTATCATAACACTTCTCCAACCAGTCATTATAGCTAGTAAGAAAGGTATTGCTATTGTTCCTAAAGTTTGTCCAGCTGGTCCAGCAAAAGTTTCAATTCCATTTATGAATCCCATTTTATCTTTAGGAATATATTGAATTTTAAATAAAACTAATACTGACAAAATTCCTGCTGCTACTCCCATAACAAATAATCTTCCTACAAATAACATCACAATATTTGTTGCAAAACCTTGTAACAACATTCCACTTCCAAGTACTAAGAAAATAATTTGTAAAATTCTTTTTGGTTTTGCTTTTGTGATAAATAATGAAATTGGAATTGTTAATAATCCTTTTCCTATCCAAGCTACTGCACTAAGCCATCCTGAAGTTTCTAATCCAAATCCAATCTCTTGTCTCATATCTGGGAGAATAATACCAAAAGCAAAGTTAGATAAATTAGCTAACATAAAAGCTGCCCAACCTATGATAACTATTCCCCATCCTCTAAGTTCGATTTTTCCTGATGTTTCCATAAACTTTTTCCTCCCTATATATTTTATTTTTTTATTCTTCATCCCATTCCATTGCTCTTTTTACTGCTTTTTTCCATCCTCTATATTTCTTCTCTTTTTCCTCTTCACACATTGTTGGTAAAAATTCTTTCTCTAGTTTCCATTGTGAACTTATTTCCTCTTTTGATTCCCAGAATCCAACTGCTAATCCTGTTAAATAAGCTACTCCTAATCCTGTTGTCTCTAAAGTTTCTGGTCTTCTTACTGATGTTCCTAATATATCTGCTTGAAATTCCATTAAGAAATCATTTGCTGCTGCTCCTCCATCTACTTTTAGATGATTTAATTTTAAGCCTGAATCCTCTTGCATTGCTTCTAATACATCTCTTGTTTGATATGCTATTGATTCTAAAGTAGCTCTTATTATATGATTCTTATTAGCTCCTCTTGTTAAGCCTACTATGGCTCCTCTTGCATACATATCCCAATATG